>NZ_DJIO01000026.1:2903-26352 GCF_002433655.1 Thalassolituus sp. UBA6592
CGCCAATATCGATACGAATTCACGTTTGTGTATGGCTTCTGCGGCCGCATCATACAAACGCTCGCTGGGATCTGACACGGTGCCAGCCTGTTACGAAGACCTTGAAATTGCCGATCTGATCGTTATTACCGGCTCAAATGCTGCCTGGGCGCATCCCGTTTTGTTTCAGCGTATCAGTGCTGCCAAACAGCAGCGCCCGCACATGAAAATCGTCGTCGTTGACCCACGCAAAACGGCCACCTGTGATATTGCGGATCTCCATCTGGCGCTGCGCCCGGGCAGTGACGGATTTCTGTTCTCTGCCCTGCTGGCATACCTGGCCGATAACCATCATCTTGATGAAGACTTTATCGCCCTGCATACACAGAATTTTGAAGCAACTCTGGCTCAGGCAAAACACAGCGCTGGCAGCCTGCAACAAACCGCCGACGTACTGGATGTCAGCGCAGACGATTTACAGACATTTTTCCGCTGGTTCGCTGCGACCGAAAAATCCCTGACACTCTATTCCCAGGGGATTAACCAGAGTGCTACCGGCACAGATAAAGGCAATGCCATTATCAATGTGCATCTGGCAACGGGCCGCATTGGCAAACCGGGGGCATCACCTTTCTCCATCACCGGACAACCCAATGCCATGGGTGGACGCGAAGTCGGCGGCCTGTCCAATCAGCTCGCTGCACACATGGACTTTTCCGCTGCGGACCGGGATCGCGTAAAGCGTTTCTGGAATGCACCCAACCTGGTCAGCGAACCCGGATTAAAAGCCGTTGATATGTTTCGTGCGGTGGGCGAAGGAAAAATTAAATTTCTGTGGATTATGTCCACTAACCCACTGGTCAGCATGCCTAATGCGGATGCCGTCAAAGAAGCCATGCGCCAGTGTGACATGGTGATTGTTTCTGACTGCATGGCTAACACAGATACCGCACTGGCAGCGCATCTTTTGTTACCGGCCGCCAGCTGGGGCGAAAAAAATGGCACTGTGACCAATTCAGAGCGGCGCATTTCCCGCCAGCGCGGCTTCCTCACACCTCCCGGCGAAGCCAAAGCCGACTGGTGGATGATTTGTCAGGTCGCCCAGCGCTTAGGTTTCGCCAATGATTTTAACTACAGCCACCCTGCTGAAATTTTTGATGAGCACGCCCGTCTGTCCGCTTTCGAAAATAATGGCAGCCGTGATTTTGACCTCAGCGGTCTGACAGCTTTATCGCGCGCAGAATACGACGCTCTGAAACCGGTTCAGTGGCCAATTAATGATACCTTCCCCAATGGGCGCCAGCGCTTTTTTGATGATGGCTTCTTTTTTACCGATAACCGTAAAGCGCGTTTCGTACCGGCAACCCCGGTCCTGCCGGAAAACGATCACGACGGCGATCTGATTATGAATACAGGCCGCGTACGCGATCACTGGCATACCATGACACGTACTGGTAAGTCTCCGCGTCTTGCCCAACACATCGCCGAGCCTTACGCCGAATTTCACCCACAGGATGCAGCGCAACGCGGCATCACTGATGGCCAGTTAACCGATGTTTTCAATAAACGCGGAAGCATTCTGGTACGGGCGAAAGTGACAGAAAATCAGCGTCGCGGTGAGATATTTGTGCCTATGCACTGGACCAGCCGTTACGCCGGTAAAGCCCGTATGGGCACGCTTATCAGTGACCGCAGAGATCCGCTGTCCGGACAGCCTGAGCTGAAATTTTCCAGCGTCAATGCCCGTCCGTATCCTACTGACTGGCGTGGATTTATTTTAACCAGAGAAGATATCGGCGAACCCGGCCACTGTGACTACTGGGCAAGCGGCGTAATTGATCGGGGTTTTTATTATGAAATCGCCGGTCAGGGCGATGTCCGCGCCACGGTTGATCATCTCGAATCCACAATGCCTGGTGGCAACTGGCTGCGTCTGAGTGATGAACAAGTCCGCCATCATCGCCGCATCCTGATCGTCGACGGACGCATTGAAGCCGTTATTTTTACTCATCAGCAGGAAGCATTTTCATCCAGACAATGGCTGATCGAACGCTTCCGCGACGATGTCATCAGTAACAGCGACCGCCGCGCCCTTCTGGCAGGAAAGCCAGGCAATGCCGAAGATACCGGCGCCATTATCTGCTCCTGTTTTCAGGTCGGTGAAAAACAGATTATCAAAGCCATTCATGCTGGCTGTAACAGCGCAGCAGAACTGGGCGACACACTAAAATGCGGAACCAACTGCGGCTCCTGTATTCCGGAAATTAAAACACTGATCACTGCGCAGTCAGAAACCATCAGCGGGGAAATCAGCCAATGAATAATCATCAGCCACTATTACATAATGAATCCACCAGCCGCCCGGCCCCGGCAGAACAACAAAGCACGGTCTGGCTGGTTGGTGCAGGACCTGGCGACCCTGAACTGCTGACCGTAAAAGCCATGCGCATCATCAGTCAGGCGGAGGTTGTGCTGTACGACAGTCTTATTTCTGACGATATTCTTGCCCTGCTGCCCCGCCAGTGCACACGCATTCATACGGGTAAACGCTGCGGTGCACATAAAATGTCACAGGGTGAAATTAACCGCACACTGCTGACAGCAGCACGGAAATACCAGTGTGTTGTACGCCTTAAAGGGGGCGATCCCTTTATTTTTGGCCGTGGTGGCGAAGAACTGGAATATCTGGAAAAGCACGGCATGGATGTACGCATTATTCCCGGCATTACTGCCGCCGGGGGTTGTGCTGCGGCAGCCGGCATTCCGTTAACCCATCGTGAATACGGCAACGCATTGGTGCTGCACAGTGGTCATACCAAATTCCATGAGTTCTCGCCCTGCCAGAACCCTACCCGGGTATTTTATATGGGCCTGCGTCAGGCCGGCGCAATTACGGCTCATCTGTTGCAGGAAGGTTTAAGCACCGATACACCGGTGGCGCTCATCACCAATGGCACGCTCAGCAACCAGCAGGTGCACAAAGGTTTATTGATAGATCTGCCAGAAATTTCTGCTAAAGCATTGACCGAAAGCAGTGGTCCGGGGCTGATTTTTGTTGGCGAGGTCGCTGCGATGGCAAAATCCGATAGCAAAATCACGACAAACCAGCACAATGTGCCGACTTCAGAAACCCATACCAGAAGCGTTGCCTGAAACCCGTATGAGTATCTGTCGGTAAAATGACCTGCTACCACTATTCTGTATTTAAAGGTGTATAACAGAATGAAGTTTCAGCAATTGGGATTTAACCGCATTGCGGTTAATAACATCCGGTTAAAACTTGAGCTGCTCGAAAAGATTTCCTTCCGTCCGGTTAAAACCATGCATGACCTGGCTGAGCTGCTGATGATCAGCCGTCACTGCGAACACCCGGAAATGAAACTGGCTCTGCATCATCTGCTGAGCAATCTCAACGCTGAGCAATATCTGCAGCTGCTGAATACTCCATTAAGCCAGCATCTCCATTCCCTGTTGTCTGAGCCTCCGGCGTTTGCAGATTCCCGCCAGCGTGGTAAAAATAAAATAAAACATCAACGCGGAGACGTCAGCGAGAACTCCAGCCAGGACTCCAGCCTGAATACAGGAACAGATCGCCGGCGGGTCTATCGCGGTGTTATTTCTGACGACTGACGCTTATTCTGCTACAGACAGAACAAGTCCCAACCAATCTGTCCGTCAATGATATGTTCAGCTTCCATTCATGTTCCGTTAACGCCCGGTTCAGCCTCACACCTGTACATTAGCCACCAGGATTTTTACCCAGCAGGAGTAGCTAACATGTACCGTTCAACCGTTTTTATTGCCGTAATTCCATTATTATTATCTGCCTGTCAGGGCAGCAGCCAACACCATTCAGACACACAGAGTGAATCGGAATTTTCCGGTATCTGGACCAGTATTGCTTATGGCGAAACCATAGAAGTTCGCGATCACTCTGTCTCGCTCTACCAACACAGCAGCGACTATTGTATTTCTGCCGGGGAGCAGGACGTTTCCGATCAGGCGCTGATCCAGGATGGCTGGCAAATATTCGACAGCGCCGGCGAAACACACCTGCGTCAGTTTCAGACTCTGCTCGGCACCCAGACGTTTTCGCCGGAATATACGCTGCAGTCGTCGCTGCCAGAGTCCTGCCAGCACAACCTGCTGAACGCGCACGACAGCAATGCACTCGATCTGTTTGATTTCTTTGTGCAGACCTACGCCGAGCTGTATCCGTCTTTTACGCAGCGTCAGGTTAACTGGGATGCACACGCCGCCGATGTGCGGCAAACCCTGACCACTGGTTCTGACGGTGATGAATTAATTCCGGCGCTGGCTGAATTAATTGAACCACTACAAGACAGCCACCTGTCGATCAATATCGGTGACGACAGCATCAGCTTCAGCCGTAACAATACTCTGCTGCTGCAACTGATCAGCGAGTTTATCGACAGCGAGGGAGAGGTTACCAACGAGCAGCAATATCAGGCACTTCTTACGTATCTCGACGAGCAGATCACCAGGGTTAAAAATAACCGGCTTAACTATGCCGCGGGGGACATCGAAAGCCGCGGAAATAATCTGGTGCAGTGGTACCTGAGCGACAACAACACCGGCGTTCTGATCATTGATGGCATGCTGGGATTTGATTCACCAGCTGCTAATACCAGCACAAACACAAACACAAACACAAACAACGAAGAAAGAAGCGAAATCGCTGATCTGCAAACCATTGCGGCAATCATGGACGAAGCCATTACCGCCTTGCAGGACAGCAACGGGTTGGTGATTGATATCCGCCTGAATGGTGGTGGCTATGACTCGGTGAGTCAGCTGATCAGCCGCTATTTTCTCGACAGCAGCCGCAGCCTGTATCAGAAACAGGCGCGCCTTGGTTCCGGTCGCACAGAGCCAGATACTATCACGCTGCAACCGGCGTCGCGCACCTACCTGAAACCCATTACTCTGCTGACATCCGCCAATACCGTCAGCGCGGCCGAAGTCTTCACCCTGATCATGCGTGAACTGCCTCAGGTGACGCTGATGGGCAGCGAAACCCAGGGGGCTCTCGCTGATGTACTGGACAGAACGCTGACTGACGATATCAGCTTTACCCTGGTCAACGAATATTATCTGACCATGGATGGCGACTGGTTTGAAGGTAGCGGCATTCCCGCAGAGATTGCCACGCAGTCCTTCACTCTGGCGCAGCGTAATGATCACCGGGATGACACGCTTGCCGCCGCACTGGACAGCCTGTTTGATAATTAACAGCCTCACTGGCTGATAAAAGAGACGTATCGTACGACGGGTATTCGCGGCAATGCCAATACCCGCAGGCGACGCCTCTGCAACCGCCCTTCTCTTTAAATGCAAGTACATTGAAAGCACGCCCGGCCTGCCAAACCGGGCGATTGCAAACAGAGGCTTGACCTCAAGTTAACTTGAGGAAATAGAATTCCGGCGACTGGCAGATCAACCGGATCTGCCCTGTGACATCCGGGCCCATCCTTCTCCGTCAGCGCCCGGGCAATACAGAGGAAAATTTTATGTCTGCTGTGAATTCTTCGGTGGCTCTGGTTACCGATATCTCTGATAACACCGGCAAAGAAACTGCACGCCGCCTGGCTAAGAAAGGACAGACAGTGGTAATGGGCGTCCGTGATCTGACTACAGGACAGCGCCTTCTGCAGGAACTCCTGACCGAAGAGCATGCTGCTGAGTTACTGGTACTCGACAGCCGCGATCCATCGTCGGTCAGTCACGCGGCAGACACCCTGCTGCACCGTCACGGCAAACTGGATGTGCTGATCAACAATCACAGCATTGCGATGGATAAAGGCCCTTTATCCCTGGCGGAGCCAGAGGACCTGATCGCCACCTTTGAGACGAATATTTTCGGTAATTTCCGCTGCATCCGCGCCTTCCTGCCGCTGCTGAGAAAATCGTCTAACCCACGCGTGGTGAATATTTCCAGCAGCCTCGGATCGGTTCTTAATATGACCGACAAGCGCAGTCCTTATTATGAGGTTACCCAGCCGATGTACGCCGCATCCAAAGCGGCGCTGAATGTACTGACCATTCATCTGGCGCGCGAGCTGAAAGAAGAAGGCATTAAAATCAACGCGGTCGATCCCGGTATTGTTGATCCGCGGGTGCCGGAAATTGCCATGGAGCATGTGATGGAAACTGCAGCTAATGCACCGGTTCGTTATGCCCTGATCGGTGAAAATGGCCCCAGTGGTGGCTTTTTTGATCGCCTCGGGCCCATTCCCTGGTAGAAAAAACACTTCGAACCGGTCGGTTATAAACCGGCAAAAAAACAGCCTGACGGTTTACACCATCAGGCTGTTTTTTTAACCGCTATATTTCTGCGTGTTTATTTTTCCCGCGCGCGCCGTTCCAGCACCACTGCGCCGGTTCCCTGTTCCGCCAGTTCATCATCCGGATTCAGCGCAGGGCAATCAGCCAGCGACAGGCAACCACAGCCAATACAGCAGTCCAGCTCGTCACGCAGGCGTTGCAGAGCATCAATACGTTCATCCAGCCGGGCTTTCCATTGACTGGAAATCGCCTGCCAGGCCTCTTTAGTGACCTTATCGCCACTGCGGTACTGACCGGCCACTTCGCGGATTTCATCCAGCGGAATACCCAGACGCTGGGCGTATTTAATCAACGACAGATAACGCAGCACCCCGGGTGTATAGCGCCGGTGATTGCTGGCATTGCGCAGACTGGTAATCAGACCTTTGCTTTCATAAAAGTGCACTGCAGAAACCGCCAGCCCGGTACGGCGGGCGACTTCTCCGACGGTCAGATAGCGGGTAGCCATAATTACTCCTCGTGCAGCATACCTCGATCAGTACAACCCGTGGCGCTGCGCAAGCCGGTTATGAAATCAGAAAGAAAAATCGGCACCGTGGGGCAATACCCAGCAACGCTGATTATGTTCCATCCCCAGTGGACCATAATATTCACTGGCAGCCGGCGCCGCGATTAACACCAGCATACAGTGCGGTTTCAACTGCGCTTTGGTCATTTTCATAAGCGTTTTTCCAATGCCCATTTTCTGGCAGTTTTCATCCACCGCCAGATCAGAAAGATAACAGGCAAAATGGAAATCCGTTACTGAACGGGCGACACCGACCAGCGTCTCGCCCTGCCAGGCGGTAATCAGTAAATTACCGTTTTCAGCCATGCCCTTCATGCACTCGCTGTCATCCAGTGGACGGCGTGCTCCCAGACTGGTGCGGCTGAGCAGATCACGAAACTGTTCGCCGCTGATGGCATGATTTATCCGGTATTCGATACTCATTAAGTAACCCTTAGTCTGTCCTGACAGTTATAGGCCAGTTTTCCGTGTTCGAGCTTTATGTGTCCGGTATTGGGTGCCCGGAATTAATTGCTCAGTGCTCGTTACCGGCGTAAATCCACATGGGTTCTGTCTGACCGGCTCGGCTGAAACCCAGAGCCCGGTAAAATTCCACCGCATCACCGTCTGCGGTCAGCATCTGTTGATGAAACCCGCTATACACGCTCTGCATGGCATCCATCATAGCGCGGCCAATGCCCTGCCCGTGAAATTCCGGATGCACCAGCATGTGTGGGTAATAGACCACCAGATGACCATCGGATATGGCATTGCCCAGACCGACCAGCCGGCCATCAATACGGGCAGTAACCAGCGTATGAGAATTACGCAGCGCCGGCAGCAGCTTTTCAGGCTTTTCTGCTGACGACCAATGGTTGGCGCGGTACAGCGCGATCACTTCCGCGTCATCAATAGCGGCATTCAATTGCACATTAAGTGACATAATTTTCCTTAACAATTTCGGTTCAGCAACGGCAGCGGAGTATCTGGCGCTATTTGTTATCCGGATGCTGCGGGCAGCTGGTCAGATGATCATTCACCAGCCCCATAGATTGCATGAAGGCGTAGCAGATGGTGGGGCCAACAAAGGTAAAGCCTGCTTTCTTCAATGCTTTACTCATGGTCTGGGCAGCAGCCGTCTGGGCGGGCACATCAGCCATTGAGTGAAAGTGATTCAGCTGCGGCTGACCACCAACAAACTGCCAGATAAATTGCGCAAAATCTGAGCCCTGCTGGTGCAGCTCTTTTTCCAGCGCCAGCAGCGCCTTTGCATTTTTGCGGATGCCATAGATTTTCAGACGATTACGGATCAGTCCACTATCAGTAAGTAGTTTTTCCAGCGTCGCATCGCGCATACGGGCGACGGATTCGGGAACAAACCGGTGAAAACAGCGACGGTAATGTTCGCGCTTACGCAGCACAGTAATCCAGCTGAGTCCAGCCTGCTGACCTTCCAGACAAAGTTTCTCAAACAGGCGGTTGCGGTCGTAGCAGGGAACGCCCCATTCCTGATCGTGATAAGCAATGTAATCCTCTCCCTGAGCCCAGGGACAGGTTTGCAGCGGCGCGTCAGGCATACTTCTGCATCACCAGAATGCGGTTGTTGGCCGGCATATCGATATCTTTGATTAAGCGCAGCTTTTCTTTGCGCGCCGTGATCACGATCTGTTCGAAATCTTTGATGCCGGAGGATGGATCGCGGGATTTCAGCCACTCATCCAGCTGGCGGTTGCCAGCACTGGTGAATTCGCTGTTGTAATTGTATGGGCCGTAAAAAATCGCCAGCCCTGACGTCCTCAGCACCCGGCCGATGCCCGCCATCATGCTGCGCACTTTTTCCCAGCCGACAAAATGCACCAGATTCGCACTGAACACGGCATCCACCTGCTTCACCGGCCACAGATCCTGGGCGATATCGAGCACCAGTGGCGGCAGGAAGTTTTCGGCTTTGACGTGTTCGCGCCAGGCATTGATGGCCGGAATGTTCTCCGCCAGCTCGGATGGCTGCCAGCGGATTTGCGGCAGACGCTGACTGATAAACGCCGCATGCTGGCCAGTGCCACTGCCCAGTTCCAGCACCACAGAACCGGACTGCAGTTCCTTGCTCAGCACATCAAAAATGGGCTCCTGATTGCGCAGGCAGGATTCCGCCACAGGCAGGTTGTCTGCACTCATCTCAATACTGTGCTTCACGATAGCCGGATCTGACATAAAACAGCCCAATGTAAAAATGCAGGCAGTATCTCACAGATACCTGCATCAGTAAGCCCGTGACACGAACTTTGTGTTGCCCCGGAGTTTGGCAGAAAGACGTCGTTCAGGGCATGCGCAAATTGCTCATCCCCCGCGCAAGTTATAGAATCCGTCCAGTCTATTCACACTCAAAACTTCCGGAACTGTTACGCCTTATGCGCGCTTCTCAATTTTTACTAGCAACCGAAAAAGAAACCCCGGCTGATGCGGTGGTCGTCAGTCATCAGCTGATGCTGCGTGCCGGCATGATCCGCAAACTGGCCGCAGGTCTGTACACCTGGATGCCACTGGGTCTGCGCACCCTGCGTAAGGTAGAAGCCATCGTGCGTGAAGAAATGAACCGCGCCGGTGCTCAGGAAGTGCTGATGCCAGCGGTACAGCCTGCTGAACTGTGGGAAGAAACCGGTCGCTGGTTCCAGTACGGCGGCGAGCTGCTGCGCGTTAAAGACCGCCACAACCGTGATTTCTGCATCGGCCCAACCCATGAAGAAGTCATCACAGATCTGGCACGCAACAACATCAGCAGCTACAAACAGCTGCCGCTGAACCTGTATCAGATTCAGACCAAATTCCGTGACGAAACCCGTCCACGTTTCGGTGTGATGCGTGCCCGTGAATTCATTATGAAAGATGCTTATTCCTTCCACGCCGACGAAGCCAGCCTGGAAGAGACCTATCAGGTAATGCACGCCGCCTACAACCGTATCTTTAACCGTCTGGGTCTGGATTTCCGCCCGGTACTGGCAGATACCGGTTCCATTGGTGGTGCTAAGTCCCATGAATTCCACGTTCTGGCGGCCTCCGGTGAAGACGATATCGCCTTCTCAACCGACAGTGACTACGCCGCCAACGTTGAACTGGCTGAAGCCGTTGCTCCGCAGGGCGAGCGTGCCGCGCCAACCCAGGACATGCACGTCGTCGACACCCCGGACGCCAAAACCATTGCCGCTCTGGTTGAGCAGCATGGCATTGCCATCGAAAAAACCGTCAAGACCCTGATCGTGCGCGGTGAAAAAGACGAAGACGGCAAATACGATCTGATCGCCCTGCTGGTGCGCGGAGATCATGAACTGAACGAAATCAAAGCCGAAAAAATCGACGGCGTTGCCTCGCCGTTCGAATTTGCCACCGAAGACGAAATGCGCCCGATCGTTGGCGCAGGCCCTGGTTCCATCGGTCCGGTAGGCCTCAACATGCGTATTATCGCTGACCACGCACTGGCCATCAGTTCTGATTTCGGTGCCGGCGCCAACATCGACGGTAAACACTACTTCGGCATCAACTGGGAGCGCGATCTGCCGCTGCCGGAATTTGCTGATCTGCGTAACGTAATGGCCGGCGACCCAAGCCCATGCGGCAAAGGCACGCTGGAAATCAAACGCGGTATCGAAGTTGGCCATATCTTCCAGCTGGGTACCAAATACTCAGCAGCGATGAAAGCCAGCGTGCTGGATGAAAACGGCAAAGACCGCACCATGGTAATGGGTTGCTATGGCATTGGGGTCAGCCGCGTCGTCGCTTCTGCCATTGAACAGAACCACGACGAAAACGGCATCATCTGGCCGGACGCTATCGCACCATTCCACGTGGGTATCGTACCGATGAACCTGCATCGCTCTGAAGCCGTGCAACAGGCCACTGAAAAACTCTACGCCGAACTGGAAGCTGCGGGTCTGGAGGTTTACCTCGACGACCGCGACAAGAAAACCAGCCCGGGCGTTAAGTTCGCCGATATGGAACTGATGGGACTGCCACACCGGATCGTTATCAGCGACCGCGGCCTGGAAGCCGGCAATATCGAGTACGCAGCGCGTCGTGACGGTGAGAAGAAAGATATTCCACTGGACGACATCGTCAGCTTCCTGAAAGAACAGGTGAAATGCTGATACGGGCACTGCCCCGTTCACTTTCCACCCTCTGGCACAGAGCCCGGTTGATGCCGGCTCTGTGCCTGCTTTTACTGCTGCCAGTCATCAGCCCGCATGCACTGGCTGATGCGGCCGTCAGTGCTGAGCCGGACCCCGGACTGCTCGCTGAACTGAAAGCGGCGGTTAACAGCACGGATTCCTTCACCGACAAATACGATGCCCAGGTCTGGCTGGTGGATATGTCCGCCCGCATGGAACGCCATATGCCGGACGCGAAAAAGCGTATGGCATTCCTGACCCTGGTACACAGAGAGGCAACCCGGGCGGGATTATCACCGGAACTGGTACTGTCGGTGATACAGGTTGAAAGCGCCTTCGACCGCTTTGCCATTTCCCGCGTCGGTGCCCGTGGCTATATGCAGATCATGCCGTTCTGGAAAAATGAAATCGGCCGTGACGACGATAATCTTATGCACGCCGAAACCAACCTGCGCTACGGCTGCACCATCCTCAAACACTACCTGGACCGCGAAAAGGGCGACTGGATACGCGCACTGGCACGCTATAACGGCAGTCTCGGCCGTACCAAATACCCGGAAAAGGTCATGATGACCTGGGAACGCTACTGGTTTGTCAACTACTGACGCCCCCGCCTTCCTGTTCAGTCCGAAGTATCCACCTTATAAAAGCCTTATCCAGTCCGTCAGAGGCGTTTGAAATTCCTCGACACACGCGTTCACTGACATCTGCAGAACGGTCGAATCAGAACCTTCAACGCTTCGCTGAACTCTTCACAACGCGCTTCACAAGCCCCCGCAAAACCTTCACATCACCCTCCGAAGAAGCCTCTGAGAGCAATCAGCCGATACATTGGCACGCTCTTAAGTACTGTGTGATTGCGTCGCAGAGACAACCAGATCGTCAAAAAAGTCGATAAAATGCGCAGTTATAAACCAAAGTCTTATAAGGATTCAGCCACCTTGTGGCAGCGGCAGAATTTGCCCGGACAGTGCGACATTTTGCCCGCTATACTGCATGAATGCTGGCATGGTCTGTTCCAGAGCCAAGGACTCAGAACAGCCTCGGGGGTTTACTACCTACGTATCTTTACCTAATACTACCGAGTAGTGCGCAGTCCCCCGGATAGCCAGCTACCTTTGACATGGTCAGTATCCGGTCCCGCACGGCCGGTTAGCTGTGTAAGTGCTAAGCAATAATCAAAAAAGGATAAAAACTATGATCCGCCTGAACCACTTAAAGAAAGTGGTGATCGCCGCAGCCTGTGGCCTCACCCTGCTCGGTACCTCTGGTGCCGCGAATGCCGATGACAAGGTTTATCGCCTGAAAATGGCTGAAACATGGCAGACCAACTTCCCAATTTTTGGTGATGCTCCGCGCAACATGGCGGCCATGGCTGAAAAAATGTCGAATGGCCGTCTGAAGATCACCATCGACTCTGCCAACAAACACAAATCCCCGTTCGGCGTATTCGACATGGTCCGTGCCGGCCAATACGATATGGGTCACTCCGCGTCTTACTACTGGAAAGGTAAAGTACCTAACACCCTGTACTTCACCACCATGCCTTTCGGTATGACTGCACCTGAGCAATACGCCTGGTTCTACCACGGCGGCGGCATGCAGCTGATGGAAAAAGTCTACGGCCAGTTCAACCTGCTGAGCTTCCCTGGCGGTAACACCAGCAACCAGATGGGTGGTTGGTTCCAGAAAGAAATCAACAGCCTTGAAGATCTGAAAGGCCTGAAAATGCGTATCCCTGGCTTCGCCGGTGAAGTTCTGGCCAAACTGGGTGCCAGCCCAACCAACATTCCACCAGGTGAGCTTTACACCGCTCTGGAACGTCGTACCATCGACGCACTGGAATGGGTTGGTCCGTCTCTCGACCTGCGCATGGGCTTCCACAAAATCGCACCTTTCTACTACACCGGCTGGCATGAGCCTGCTACTGAACTGCAGTTCATGATCAACAAGCGCAGCTGGGACCGTCTGCCGGAAGACCTGCAGGAAATCCTGCGCGTCGCGATGCGTACCGCTGCTTACGACATGTACATCCAGTCTTACCACGAATCGTCTGAAAACCTGGCCGTTCTGGATACTGAGTACCCTGACGTAAAAATCCGCACCTTCCCTGAAGATGTGATGACTGCGCTGCGTAAAGCCAATGACGAGCTGCTGGCTGAAAAAGCCAAAGAAGACCCACTGGCTAAAGAAATCCTGGAATCCCAGGCCAGCTACCTGAAAAAAGTCCGTCACTGGACCGACATTTCAGACAAGGCTTACCTGAACAGTATTTCTATTTCGAAATAATTTGAAGCAGTATCCGGCGCACTCTGTCTGAGTGCGCCGTTTTTTTAATCTGGAGAAGACTATGTTGCTTAAAGCGGAAAAACTGATTGACCGCTTTTCCGATTTTCTCGGCAATGTTTCCGCCCTCATCTTTTTATTGATGTTGGCTAACGTATTTATCGACGTGTTGATGCGCTATGTATTCAATGACGTGTCGATTGCCATGCAGGAAATGGAATGGCATCTGTATGCCGCTATGTTTCTGCTGGGTGTACCTTACACGCTGCGTACCGGCGGTCACGTGCGTGTTGACCTGGTTTACGAGGGCCTGTCGGTCAGACGTAAATCGATTATTGATATTGTTGGCGGCCTGATATTCCTGCTGCCGTTCTGCCTGCTGGTCGGCTGGTATGGTATTGATTTTGCCCATGAATCATTTGCTCTGGGCGAAACCTCAGGTGACCCGGGTGGTTTATCCAACCGCTGGATTATTAAAGCGGTTATTCCATTTGCATTTTTCGCCACTGCTGTTTCTGGTGTAGCCATGATTTTAAACGCCATCATCGCGCTCAAAGATAAGCACGAAACCCATGCTGACCGGGGACTGTTATGATTGGTATTGTGATGTTTTTTGTTGCCCTGGTGATGCTGATTTTCGGCTTCCCGGTGGCATTTACTTTTGGTGGTGTCGCACTGATTTTCGGCATTATCGCTGAAGGCCCTGACATGTTTGCCTTTATGCCTTTCCGCATTCAGAGCATCATGGAAAACGTAACCCTGATGGCCGTTCCCCTGTTCATTTTCATGGGTATCGTGCTGCAGAAAACCCGTCTGGCAGAGCAGCTGCTGGAAGCCATGGGCAAACTGTTCGGCGGCGTGCGCGGTGGCCTGGCCATCTCTACCGTTCTGGTAGGTGCTTTACTTGCTGCCTCCACCGGTGTTGTTGGTGCTTCGGTTGTGGCTATGGGCCTTATCTCCCTGCCGGTTATGCTGAAATACAAGTATGACAAGTCACTGGCCTGCGGCACTATCTGTGCGTCCGGTACACTGGGGCAGATTATTCCGCCGTCCATCATCCTGATTATTCTCGGTGACGTACTGGGCATCCCGGTAGGCGACCTGTTTCAGGCAGCGGTTGGCCCTGGTTTTGTTCTGATCGGCATCTACATCGTCTATATCCTCGTTTATGCCTGGCTGAAACCCGAAGCCGCTCCAGCCATGCCGATGGATGATGATGTACAGCACAGACATCAGATGTATGTCCGTGCGCTCAAAGCTATTATTCCGCCACTGGCGCTGATTCTGATCGTACTTGGGTCTATCTTCGCCGGCGTTGCCACACCGACAGAATCTTCGGCTCTCGGTGGTGTGGGCGCTCTGGTACTGGCCGTAGCTTACCGCCAGTTCAGCTGGAAAATGATGTTCGAATCCGCTCAGGAAACGGTCAAAGTAACAGCAATGGTATTTGCCATCCTGCTGGGTGCGACCGCGTTCTCTATGGCATTCAGCTACACCGGCGGTGATTACATCGTTGAAGAAATTCTGTCCGACATGCCGGGCGGCCAGATGGGCTTCCTGATTCTGTCGATGGTTGCCATTATGATTCTTGGCTTTTTTATCGACTTTGTCGAAATCAGCTTTATCATTGTGCCGATTCTGGCACCAGTGGCAGATGCCCTGGGCATTGCACCCCTGTGGTTCGCCATTCTTATTGCGATGAATCTGCAGACGTCATTCCTGACGCCACCATTCGGATTCAGCCTGTTCTACCTTAAAGGTGTAGCACCGGCGGGCATTAAAACGACGGATATTTATCGCGGTGTGATACCTTTCATTCTGATGCAGGTGGGCGTTGTGATTTCCATCCTGCTGTTCCCGGAATGGTACGGGTTGGTCGGCTAAGCAGTAACACTGCCCTGCCCCGAGCAATCTTTTAATATGCCACGGCCATGTGCCGTGGCTTATTTATTTTAATAACCAGTGAATTTCGACAGAAAAAGCAGGCACTCAGGCATGAACCTGACTCTTAAAACAAAAATTCTGCTGCTGACGATTTTACCGCTCGTAGCCCTGACCCTGACCATCACCTGGATCACTCAGCGTCAGGCGCAGCAACTTGCTCACCAGCAGATTACTATGCTGGAAGAAAGCATCATGGCGCAGAAACGTCAGGCTCTGACCGATTACGTCAGCCTCGCCATGACCTCTATTACCCCGATTCTGGAAGAAATGGATTTCGGTCTGGCGCAGTCCCGCGCCGAGTATGAAATAAAACGGATTATCACTAACCTCACCTATGGTGAAGATGGTTATTTTTTCATTTATGACCAGCAAGGCATCAATATTGTCCACCCCGCCCAGCCCGAGCTGATCGGCCAGGACCTGATGAACTTCCGCGACGCGGACGGCATTCTGGTCATCCAGCGTCTGCTCGATCAGGCCAATGCCGGTGGTGGCTTTGTGCGCTACACTTGGATGAAACCCTCGATGTCCGGGCAACAACACAAGCTGTCTTATGTCGTCGTGATTCCGAAACTGAACTGGATCATAGGCACCGGTCTGTATGTTGATGATATCGGCACTCAGACTCAGGTGATGCGCGATAAAATCGACACCAACATCAAACAGACGTTTGTAACTGCCTCGCTGCTGCTGATTGTCAGTCTGATACTGATCATTATCGTTGTGGTGTTAATTAATCTGCACGTAACTCAACTGGCCGACAATCGGCTCAAAGACCTGGCGCAACGTTCCGTCTCGTTTCAGGTTATTCAGCGCAGAAACGTTGCGCGTGAGTTGCATGATGGTATAAATCAGATGCTGGTATCGGCCAAACTAAGGTTAAATCTTGTCAGCAAGCAATGGCCCGAAAATACTGCTAAAGAACACCTGGCAAAGGCCACAGACATGCTCGATCGTTCTATACAGGAAGTACGCCAGCTATCGCATAATATGCGTCCGGTCGTACTCGATGATATCGGTCTGGAGCCAGCATTACACAGCCTGATGGATGATCTTGCAGTCAGTAGCGAGATCTCTGTTAAACGTCGCATCCGCCTGCCCGAGGCAAGATTACCGGATGCGATTGAGATGACCCTGTACCGTTTAGTGCAGGAAGCGACGACCAATGTCCGTAAACATGCCCAGGCTACACAGGTCATGCTGCGGATCAGTCACAGCCCGGTCAGCGTGACCGTCGAGATGGAAGACAATGGCTGCGGTTTCGAGCCAGAGGAAGACGCCAATGGCATTGGCCTTATGAACATGCGTGAACGGGTGGAACTGATCGGAGGACGCTTCACAGTAAGCAGCCGCCGTCGCCAGGGCACGCTGATCAAAGCAGAATTTTTACTTAATCCGGATACGACTCCCCGGGAGACCAAAACAACATGAATAATTCAATAAAGCTCATCATCGCCGACGATCACCCCATGGTACGTGAAGGACTGAAAGCCAGTCTGGAAAGTGAAGGATTCACCGTAGTAGCGGACGTAAACAATGGAGAAGAAGCGCTCAAAGCCGCCGGAGAACTCCAGCCAAACGTTGTTCTGCTGGATATTTCCATGCCGGTCATGAACGGCATCGAAGCCTGCAAAGCGTTTCAGGAACAGTATCCGGATATCCGCCTGCTGATCATCACCATGCACGACGACCGCGAATACATTATGAAAGTGGTTCAGTCCGGCGCTGCAGGCTACGTACTGAAAGATGCTGCACCAGAAGAACTGCTGCTGGCCGTACAGACGGTTTGTCAGGGCGGTACTTATTTCTCTTCCAGCGTTGCCAAGACACTGTTCAGCGACCTGAACGGCACCAGCCGCTCAGTAAGCAGTTCTGAAGATGTCCTGAGCCCACGCGAAGAAGATGTACTGGCACTGCTGGCAGAAGGTATGGGCAACAAAGAAATCGCCCGCGAACTGGATATTTCTGTGCGCACGGTGGAAGCTCACCGTCTGAAAATCAAACAGAAACTGGGCGTCAGCAATTCAGCCGCCATGATCCGTTACGCACTGGATCACAACATTACCCGCCGCTGATATAACTCAGAAGCGAATGGCAGCCGGCTGATTCATTCCTGAATTCAGCCACTGCTGCCAATGAATTCTGAACGCTTCCTTACCACCGATATAATGCTCGTCGAGCAGATAATAAACCCGTCGGTTAACGCCACGATGATAATCCTGCAGCAAGCGGGTAATCAGACTGCGACCATAATTTTTCGCTAACAACTGATACACCATCTGCCCTGCCATCGCCTGATTCATACCGGTTTGACGGTTTGTCTGTTGCCAGACATCACCGCGGATACGGGTATATTCCAGTGCATCCGGTAACTGCGTCTGATAATGCTGGCACACGGCTTTATTCTCCGCATGCATGGCAATCTGAAGCTGGCCGCCATCATCGGTCAGCGTCTCCATCTGCTCTGCCATGCCTTCATTCAGCCACACCGGCATCAGACTGGCTAACGAAAACAGAATTGCATGGCTGGCTTCATGGCGAATGGTTGCATAAGTACTTTCGATACCGCCCAGCTCCGGCGGGTGAATAAATACCGCAATCTCATTGAGTGCCGGAATAAACACGCCTTTGCTCATGCTGCCATCGTTTTTCATGACGTCGCGGACAAAGCGCATATATTGATCCTGATCCGCCAACAGATGAATTTTTACCGGCACTTTGCGGTAAAAATCGAAATACATCACCTGATCATAAAAACGGTAAACATTATTCACATCGCGCTGAATGCGCGCGGTGCCGAGCTGCGCAGCGTCCGCTGCAAAGTTTCCCTGACGGATCACCTCAATATCCAGAGGCTGCCAGGACGATGGTGAAGTTTCGATATTAACGACTTCGGCTTTGGCTTTATCGACCGGCTTATCGGAAAAGTGCACCTGACCTTTATCGTCAACCCAGCGATAAATCTGCGCCTGGGCCATTGCCGGGAACAGCAACGCAATAAAAGTAACGCTAGCGAATATTCTGACAACGTTCTGCAGGGACACTGAGCTGCTCCATCAGATAAACTTTGAAGTCATCGGCGTAAGGCTGTAAAGCCACAGCCTCGCGCATACAATCCAGCCAGGCATCCTTTGCACTGGCGTCAATCTGCCACTGCCGGTGAAATGCCGGAATAACAATTTCTCCGTATTTTTCCCGGTACAGTTTCGGCCCGCCCAGCCAGCCGCTTAAAAAGCAGGCCAGCCGTTCCGTTGATTCAGTCACATCCTGCGGATACATAGCGCGAACTGCCGCTGCCTGCGGCAGGCTGTTCATCTGCCGGTAAAACTCTTCCGCCAGATGACGCAGACCATCCATACCACCGGCCGCCAGATACGAGGTGTCGTGTTCACCGTAACGGAAACCAGTGGCGGTCATCAGGCAAACTCCTCCATAAAGTCCAGCGCTGCCTGATGGCGGATTGTGCGCCTGTGGTTCGCCCACAGTTCTTTAACCTTCTCCTGATTGCATTGCTGCCGGTCGACCAGTACCCGGGTCTGCAGTTCGCCTTTTTTCTGTCCGCCGCTTAACGGCACTTTGGAGAACACAAACTGATTGGAAATCAGATCCATAAACGGACCGGATTTACTGGTCGGCATAATAAACAGCAACTGCAGGCCAAGGCTTTCGGTGAGGTAATTAATCACCTCTTTCGAACGGGTTTCATCCATTTTCGAGAAGGCCTCATCCACCAGCACAACGCGCAGATGGGTATCGCCCTCATTGAAGCGGAAGGCCGAAGTAATGGCCGCCGAACGAATAATGTAAGCCGGTGTTTCCAGCTGACCACCGGAACCGGTACCGTACTGACTCAGGGCAATCGGATCTTTGTTGGCCGGCTGCTTGTAAATCTCATAGGAACGGTAATTACGGTAATCGGAAATACGTTCCAGCTCACGCATGGCTTTCTGCTCGTCCTCATCAAGCAGCATCTTCATCAGACTGTCGCGTACCCGTTCGGCACTTTTCGACATATCCGCATCAAACAGGGTCGCACCATCACCAATACTTGGATTTTTAATCAGCTCATCAAAGAACTGCCAGTATTCTTTGTATTCCGGCACCCACTCCCAATCAAACCAATAGGTTTCCCGGTCGGCACCGAACTGATGGTGCGCCAGCTCTTTATTCAGATCTTCAAGAATGCGTTTACCATCGTTAATGGCCTGATAAATGGAGTGACAGAGGTTGGTAACAAACGCGTTATTGAAGCTTTCACGCAGGCTGACCAGCTTGTCCTGTTTTTCCACCAGAATATTGTTTTTCAGGCGGTTATACACACGCTCAATTTCGCGTTCCAGACCACACACGGTTTTAAAGAAAGCAACACTGTGCTCCTGGCGATAATCCGGCGTATAAACAATCGCATCCATCGTCTGGCAATTAAGATTATGCTCGGCGATATTGCGCTCAATTTCATAAGCCGTGGAGTTCAGCTCCTGACTGATGGTTTTACGGTGATTCTCAATGGCATCAACCGGACTTTCCTCAGCCTCTTTATCTGCCGCTGCCAGACGCCCTTCGGTATCGAAATCCGGCCACACAGAAACAATAAAGCGCAAGGCTTCTTCTTTCTCGTCGGCGATTTCTGCGGTTTTTTCCTGCAGATCGCTGAGTTGTTTACACTGTTTTTCGCTGTCGTTCAGCTGCTGCTGCAGACGACCCAGCTCACCATCCAGTTCTTTAATCTGCGCGTCCAGATCATCGGCTTTGGATTTCAGTGCTTCAAATTCATGCTCGAGATGCGAGAAGTCTGACAGATCGACATTATTCAGTGCCTGCTCGGCCTGCTGCATTTTGTACTGCACATCGAGCATGGCCTGCATCTGGTCAGCAAAGCTGACGTGGCGCAGCAGATTAATGGCATCCAGCAGCTGCTGAACCTGTTTCAGCTGGAACGCAGCCTCATTCGCCTGTTCCGCCAGTGCGTTAAGCTCTGCACGCTTGGCCGTTAACGCACGTTCCCGCGCGCCCAGACCAAACACCAGTTCAGTGTCATCGAGGTCACAACGGTAGATAGAGTAAGCACCGGAACCCAGACCATCTTTGGTAACACCGCGACGGGTCATACGCAGTGCCTGAGTATCTTCAACCTGTTCAACCGTGCCGTAACTGGCTTCTAAATAGTAACGGGCGGTAGCATGCTCAAAATCCATCAGATGAATGATGGAATTGGATGGCAATTTAATCCTGTCGGCGTCTTTTTTCGCCTTCTGTCCCTGAATAACCCGGGCACGGCTGCCACCAGGAATAGAGCGCACAATCTGTGCCGCTTCGGCTTCGAAATCCCCTTCAACAATAATGCTGAAACGGGCACCACCGATATAACCTTCAATGGCGCTCTGCCATTGCGGATCGTTGATTTCCACATAGTCAGCCAGTACGCGCGGATCAGCCTGCGGACATTCACGGCGGATGGCTTCCAGCGCCTGACGCACAAAGCCCGGGTAATTCAGCTGACGGGATTCCAGGCTGTCGATATCCGCCTGCTTCTGCGCCATACGCCCCTGCACCAGCTGCAGTTTCTGCTCGCGGCGATCCACCTGCTTGGCCACCTGATCACGCAGGGAAATACCACTGCTTTCCAGCTCTGTAGAATGGAAACGTTCGCGCCATTGGTTAACCAGCATCTGCTGATTCTGTGCATCACCAAGGTGGGCCTCCAGCGGCGACAGATCGATCCAGTCCTTGCCCAGCAGCTTGCGGAAATCCACTGCGCCCTGATCTTTAATGGCCAGAACTTCTTTCGCCATCTCGACGATTTTTTTCTGCCCCAGTCCCGGAATTTCCAGACCGATCGAGGTCTTCTGCAAGGCTCCGTGCACCAGCTCTGTGGCGCGCAGTGAAGCCTGCAGCATCTGCTCCTGCTCCAGTAATGGCACTGCCAGCTGCTGCAACTGCAGTTTGCCCGAGGCAATGGCTTCTTCTGCGCTGTCTTTATCCTGCAACGCATCGATACCACGGCGCTGAGCTTCCATACTGATCAGCTGCTCACGCAGTTGCTTGCGACGTTCCTGCGCGCCTTCGCGATCTTTTTCTGCTTTATGCAGACGTTCACGAATGCCCTGCTGTTTTTCTTTGGCCGTCAGATAAGCACGCTGATCATTAACGTAGCGGCTTTTGGCCGCGGTGTATTCCAGTACGTTGTAGTCGATCCACTGGTCGATATAACGGCCGGACGCACCTTTAGTGGCGTTCAGAATACTGATGGTTTCAGCCAATGCATTTGCATCCGATTCCATTGCATAAATGGTTTTCATCAGATCCGATACACTGCGGATCGCATCGCCCAGATCTTTCTGCTCAAGAATTTCGTTAGCAACAAAACCGTTGATACTTTTCACCGGTTTATACGCCATAAAGCGGGAGAAGGTACGCGCAGCATTCATCGCTTCACGCTCACTTACAGCATCATGACGGCCACGCAAGGCGCCGTACAGACGACGCAGGTATTGTTTTTTGGTGTCGTATTTTTCGACGCGTTCAGCGTCCATACGTTTTTTAAGATGCGCCGGCAGTTTGTTAAGCTCAAGCACATTGCGCTGGCCGTCTTTATCCTCTTTAAGAAAATCCGACAGCGTCAGTTGTTCACCAATAATATAAAACTGCAGATCATTCTGGCGGGCAACCGGCTGGCTGCCAGCACGATCTATGGAAGCACTGACACCGATAATCGCAGTAAAGGCTTCACCACTTTCACCCTGGGTCGGATGAAAAACGGCGGCCAGATAACCGACGGCTCCGCCCGGCCGGGCATAACTGCCATCATCACAACCGAGCACATAAGACGCCAGCGTGCGGACGTTTTTACCGCGTCCACGCTGAGTCGCTTCATCCTGACCCGGGTTGTAATGGAACAGAGTATCGTGAGCGGCGGTCATAATGGTCTGAATCGCATCCGCAGCGGTGGTTTTACCGGAACCGTTGCCGCCGGACAGCAGGTTGATCGGACCAAATTCAAATTCTGTCGCCGGGATATTGCCCCAGTTAACGTAAATAAATTTCTTCAGAAACATAATCTTTATTCCCCGAACAGACTGGCCGGTTTGTTTTTAACCGCCGTTTCTGCGGCCTGTTCTTCTGATTCAGTATCAGCATCCTGCTCTGCTACGGCATCATCAGACTCTTCGTCCGCCAGCTCATCTGCAGGCGTACTTTCTTCGTCTTCTGTTTCTGCTGGTGCAGCAATTTCTGCGTCAGCTTCTTCGCCGTTCAGGTCTGCCTCATCAGACACTTCAGAGTCGTCGCTATCTTCTTCGGCATCTTTTTCCTGACCATCCGCAGCGTTTTCTGCAGAAGCTTCGTCGGCAGATGCATCAGCATCATCGCCACTGCTTACTGCAGCACCGGCTTCCTCTTCAGATTCCATCAGTTCCGACAGCACCTGATCGCTGACATAGCTCATAATCATTGGCCGCACGCGCAGCCACATATCGCCGTCGGTCAGATTATCTTCGTTAGAGATCTGTACCAGACGCAGCTGTTTTAAGCGACGGAACAGCGCTTTACGCTCAGTCAGATTTTCCGGCAATGTGCGCTTGAGCAGATTTTTCATGGCAATGCTGAGCGCTTCCAGCGACACCATGACACACCCCTGCTCATCCACCATGCCTTCACGCAGGGCTTTATCGTATTGCGCGCGGATCACCAGAATAAGAGCCACTTCGTTCTGGCTCAGACGGGTACGGAATGCCTGCGCACCGTGCTGTGGTGTTTCATCATCCACCATCCCCGGCACCTGAGCACCCGGTGGATAAAGACGCACAAACTGAAAACGGCGGTCATGCTGAATGCGGATGCCCAGCAGGGTTAAATAATCAGCAACCAGTTCTTCCAGGCGCAGGTAGCGGTCATATAGCTGCTGTTCAATCTGACTTTCATCACGGCATACCACACCGTAATCCAGCAGGCGCACCAGCAGCTCGGAAAATTCACGCTGGCTCAGGCCTTCTTTCTCTAACTCTTTTTCTATGCTCTGTAACATCATGAAGACTCTTTCTGCACCAGCTCAAACGTAAAGTGGTCTTTCTTGTGAAAATATTTACCGGCGTCCCCGGCGGGCGCTTCCGCACGGTCGTCATAATCAACGCGGAATTCAAATTCACTCGACAGACCATCCGCCGCCGCAATACCAATAGCATGGGCAACGGCAAGAAAATCCTTGGCAGTTTCGATCGGTAATTCACGG
>NZ_DJIO01000036.1:0-145 GCF_002433655.1 Thalassolituus sp. UBA6592
AAGCCACCCATGCACTGATGGATGGTGGCGCCGATTTAATCCTGATTGAGACGATTTTTGACACACTGAATGCCAAAGCCGCAGTGTTTGCCGCTCAGGGCGTGTTTGAAGAGCGCGGCGAAGAGCTGCCGATCATGATTTCCGG
>NZ_DJIO01000036.1:453-20983 GCF_002433655.1 Thalassolituus sp. UBA6592
GATCATGATTTCCGGCACCATCACGGATGCCTCTGGCCGTACCCTGTCGGGCCAGACCGCCGAAGCCTTCTACAACTCGCTGGCTCACGCCAAACCGCTGACCATAGGCCTGAACTGCGCCCTGGGGGCGGAAGAACTGCGCCCGCACATCGAAGAATTATCGAACAAAGCCAACTGCTTTATTTCAGCTCACCCGAACGCCGGTCTGCCAAATGAATTTGGTGAATACGACCAAACGCCTGCGCAAATGGCGGAGATCGTAGAAGAATTTGCCGCTTCCGGCTTCCTGAATATTCTCGGTGGTTGCTGTGGTTCTGAACCGGCACACATCAAGGCTATCGCTGAGGCGGTTGCCAAACACAAGCCGCGTAAGATCCCTGAGATCAAACCAGCCTGTCGCCTGTCTGGACTGGAGCCGTTCAACTTTGATGAAACCAGCCTGTTTGTGAACGTCGGCGAACGCGCCAACGTGACCGGCTCAGCTAAGTTCAAACGTCTGATCGTCGAGGAAAACTACGATGAAGCGTTGGAAATCTGCCGTGAACAGGTGGAGAACGGCGCCCAGATCATCGACATCAACATGGACGAAGGCATGCTGGACTCTCAGTCTGCCATGGTGCGTTTCCTCAACCTGATCGCGTCCGAGCCGGATATCGCCCGTGTCCCCATCATGGTGGACTCGTCCAAGTGGGAAATCATTGAAGCCGGCCTGAAGTGCATTCAGGGCAAGGCCGTGGTGAACTCTATCTCACTGAAAGAAGGCAAAGAAGAATTCGTCGCCAAAGCCAAAGCCTGTATGCGCTATGGCGCTGCGGTTGTGGTCATGGCCTTTGATGAAGACGGCCAGGCGGACACCGAAGCACGTAAAAACGAAATCTGCGAAAACTCCTACCGTATTCTGGTCGATGAAGTGGGCTTCCCGCCGGAAGACATTATCTTTGACCCGAATATTTTTGCGGTAGCAACCGGTATTGAAGAACACAACAACTACGCTGTGGACTTCATCAACGCCTGTAAATTCATCACCGAAAACCTGCCCTATGCAAAAATTTCCGGTGGTGTTTCCAACGTTTCTTTCTCCTTCCGTGGTAACAACCCGGTGCGTGAAGCGATTCACTCAGTGTTCCTCTACCACGCCATTAAAAACGGCCTGAGCATGGGTATCGTTAACGCTGGTCAGCTGGCGGTGTATGACGATCTGCCTGCAGAACTGAAAGAACTGGTTGAAGACGTTGTCCTGAATCGCCGTGAGGATTCCACTGACCGCCTGTTAGCCGTAGCCGACAACTATCGTGGCGACGGCTCAGTGGCAGAAAAAGAAGACGAAGAATGGCGTTCTCTGCCAGTCGCGGAGCGTCTGACGCACGCCCTGGTCAAAGGTATCAACGCCCACGTTGAAGCCGATACCGAAGAAGCCCGCCAGATGTTCGACCGTCCGATCGAAGTGATCGAAGGTCCATTGATGGATGGTATGAACGTGGTCGGCGACCTGTTTGGTTCCGGTAAAATGTTCCTGCCGCAGGTGGTAAAAAGCGCCCGTGTAATGAAACAGGCCGTGGCCTACCTGCTGCCGTTTATCGAAGACGAAAAAGACGGTAAGTCAGAATCCCAGGGCAAAATTCTGATGGCCACGGTCAAAGGCGACGTACACGATATCGGTAAAAATATCGTTGGTGTGGTGCTGCAGTGTAATAACTTTGAGGTCATCGACCTCGGTGTGATGGTGCCTGCAGAAAAAATTCTGAAAACCGCCAAAGAAGAAAACGTCGATATCATCGGCCTGTCCGGTCTGATCACCCCATCACTGGATGAAATGGTACACGTAGCGCGGGAAATGCAGCGTCAGAATTACCATATTCCGCTGCTGATCGGTGGTGCAACCACATCGAAAGCACACACTGCCGTGAAAATTGAACCGCAATATCAGAACGATATTGCCGTCTATGTGGCGGATGCCTCCCGTGCCGTGGGTGTTGCGCAGAAACTGGTGAATGCCAACTCGAAAAAAGAATTTATCGCTGAACGTCGTGAAGAATACGAAGGGGTGCGCGAGCGTAATGCCAATCGCAAAGCCAAAGCACTGCTCAGCTATAAAGACGCCTGCGCCAATCCGTTTGACGGCAAATGGGACAGCTACACACCGGCCGCTCCGGTAAAAACCGGTATTACCCGTTACGAAAACTTTGATCTGGCGGAACTGGCTGAATACATCGACTGGACACCGTTCTTTATGTCCTGGGAACTGGCCGGCAAATTCCCACGCATTCTGGAAGACGAAGTGGTCGGTGAAGCTGCCACCAATCTGTATAAAGATGCCCGCGCTATGTTGCAGCGCATCATTGATGAAAAATTATTCAATGCCAAAGCGGTGGTCGGCATCTGGCCTGCCAACCGCGTTGGTGCTGATGACATCAAAGTATTTGATGCTGACAGCCATGAAGAGCTGGCGATTCTGCACCATCTGCGTCAGCAGACGGATAAACCAAACAGTCAGCCAAACTACTCTCTGGCCGACTACGTTGCACCAGAAGGCACCCAGGATTACATCGGTGGTTTTGTGGTTACTGCCGGTTTTGAAGCTGAACATCTGGCGAAGGAATTTGACGCCAACAACGATGATTACAACAGCATCATGATGAAGGCACTGGCCGACCGTCTGGCGGAAGCCTTCGCTGAGCGTATGCATGAAATCGTACGTAAAGAGCTGTGGGGCTACGCGGCAGATGAAAGCCTGAGCAATGAAGATCTGATCAAAGAGAACTACAAAGGTATCCGCCCGGCACCTGGCTACCCTGCATGTCCCGATCATACCGAAAAAGAAACCCTTTTCCGCCTGCTGGATGCAGAAGCGGCAACCGGTGTATCTCTGACCGAAAGCTTTGCCATGACACCGGCGGCTTCCGTCAGTGGCTGGTATTTTGCGCATCCGGAGGCCAAATACTTTGGTCTGGGCAAAATCGGTAAGGATCAGGTTGAAGACATCGCTGCCCGCAAAGGCATGGATGTCGAAACCATGGAGCGCTGGCTGGCACCTCACCTCAGCTACGACCGCTGAGGTGGAATGACAGGTGGCATGAGGGACGACGCAAGAGATCGCATGAATCTGGTCGCCAGAGGCTGGCAACGCCTGGCACTGATGCTGGGCGTCCTTCTTCGTATTGAAGAAAAGCGCCTCAAGCGCATTTTTGCCATCAGCATTCCCATTATTGGTGGCATGCTGTCCCAGAGTGTGATCAATCTGGTTGATGCCGCTATGGTAGGTCGCCTTGGCGATGCTGCGCTGGCCGGCGTTGGCATTGGCTCTTACGCAACCTTTATCACCGTTTCTGTGGTTATGGGTCTTTCCGCTGGCGTACAGGCCATGGTGGCCCGCCGCCAGGGCGCCGGACAGCTGGATCAGATCGGTGAACCTCTGATTGCCGGCCTGCAACTGGCGGCCTTGATTGGCCTACCTCTCACCCTGCTGGTCTATCTCGCAACGCCCTGGTTTATCCCTCTCTTTAATTCGGATCAGCCAGTGCTCGACGTTGCCATGCCCTATTTTGAGTGGCGCACTCTGGCGACGGTTGCTGTCGGTATGAACTTCGTTTTCCGTGGATTCTGGAACGGCATCAGCGAAGGCAAAAAATACCTCTACATTCTGTTGCTGATGCATCTGGTAAACATCATTGTCAGCTGGGTGCTGATTTTTGGTATCAGCAGCTGGGACGGCTTTGGTGCGGTTGGCTCCGGCATGGGCACCACCATTGCCCTGTTCTTTGGCTGCGCCATGAATTTCTGGGTCACGTTCCACCGCCATCGTGAACGCTTCCGCCTGAGCGGTGTCAGCGCCGACACCATGCGCAGTATCGTGCGCCTGACCATCCCCAATTCCACCCAACAGACTCTGTTTGCCCTGGGTAATGGTGTTCTGTTCTGGATCATCGGCCTGGTCGGCACGCAGGAGCAGGCCATCGGCCATATTCTGATCAGCCTGATGCTGCTGATGATTTTACCTGCGGTTGGCCTCGGCATGGCCGCCACCAGTCTGGTCGGTCACTCACTGGGGCGCGAAGAGCCGGTTGACGCCTACCGCTGGGGCTGGGAAGTCACCCGGGTAGCCGTATTTATTATGGCCATTGCCGGCCTGCCGTTGTGGTTGTTTCCGGAATACGTGCTGCGCATATTCACCCCGCATCCTGAGCTGATCGCTCTGGGCGAATGGCCGCTGCGTATCACCGGGCTGAATATCGCGCTGGAAGTCACCGCCATGGTACTGACCCAGGCTTTACTGGGTGCTGGCGCCAGCAAACAGGTCATGATCATCAACCTGCTGATGCAGTGGTGTGTATTGCTGCCGCTGGCATTTCTGGTTGGCCCGGTTGCCGGCTTCGGACTGCTGGGAATCTGGTTGCTTCAGGGCATACAACGTATTACTTTATCGGCCATCTACGGTGCCATCTGGCGTAAGCAGACATGGGGCCGGATTTCTTTTTAAGACGTTTAACCTTGCAGTAACGTCTGACCGTCAGGCTTTAAAATCTGACACTTTCCGTATGAGGCCAGTATGCCGAGAGTTCATCCCCTGCAGCCGGTATCGGCTTACGAATACATTACGCCAGTCGTTGCCCATCGCGGCGCCAGTGCCGAAGCGCCGGAAAATACTGCCGCAGCTATCCGGCTGGCAGCCTCTCAGGGCGCCCGCTGGGCGGAAGTGGACGTTACCATCAGCGCCGACGGTATCGCGGTTATTCACCATGATCACGACCTGAACCGCTGCTCTGACGGTAATGGTCTGGTGATTCTGCAACAACTGGCGCAACTGAGAAAACTCGACTGCGGCAGCTGGTTCAGCAGCAATTACAGCGGCGAGCCTTTGCTGACCCTGGCGGATCTGATTCTGCTGGCCAACGAACTGGAAATAGCCCTTAACCTGGAAATCAAACCGACACCAGGACGCGAAGACGAAACCGTCTGGGCCATTGCCGAAACCCTGCGCACAGTGCCCAGCGAGCAGCCTATCCTGCTCAGCTCATTTTCTTTTTATGCCTTGCGCGCAGCAAAAGACTACCTGCCCCATCTGACCCGCGCCCTGAATGTCGAAGCCATCCCCAAAGACTGGCACAGCCGTCTGGAAGAACTGGACTGCCATGGCCTGCACTTCGCCCATGAGTTTTCGCAGCCAGCGCTGATCGCGGAAATCCGTCAGGCCGGCTACCACATGCTGGTGTTCACCGTGAACAACGCCCATGAAGCGCAGAAGCTGCTGGATATCGGCGTCAGTGCGGTATTTACCGACTTCCCGGGCCGTATGATCCGCGGTCTTGCCAGCGCAGAACACGCAGGAGTTGCTCATTAGCGGACCCCTGCTGAATACGGCTGCGAACTCAGCGGACGGTTAAAACCGGGCAGATTTCAGCAGCAACGCTCTTATTCCACTATGTTTTAGACATATAGATAAATATTCATTTTGCATATATAGAAGCTCTGTTAATGTGCGCTGCTATATAACTGGGGTGTTGTGGATCCTGCCATCAGCGATGACCTGATTGACGATCAAATCCACCATCCCGAGCAAACTCAAAACCAATCAGCAACCGGTTTCCTATGTACGTATACGACGAATACGACCAGCAGCTGCTGAATGAGCGCGTCGCTCAGTTCAGTGGTCAGGTTACACGTTATCTCGACGGTAAAATCCCGGAAGAAGAATTCCTTCCGCTGCGATTACAGAACGGCATTTATGTTCAGCGCTATGCTCCTATGCTGCGCGTGGCAGTGCCTTATGGCGCCCTGAACTCTGCCCAGATGCGCGCTCTGGCACGCGTTGCCCGTGAATACGATAAAGGCTACGCCCACTTCTCTACCCGCCAGAACGTCCAGTTCAACTGGCCAGCTCTGGCGGAGTGTCCGCAGATTCTGGCGGACCTTGCTGAAGTGCAGATGCACGCCGTGCAGACCAGCGGTAACTGTATCCGTAACACCACCACCGACGAGTATGCCGGTGTTATTGCTGAAGAGATTACTGATCCACGTCCTTACTGCGAAATCATCCGTCAGTGGTCTACCTTCCACCCGGAATTTGCTTTCCTGCCGCGTAAGTTCAAGATTGCTGTGAATGCTGTTCCAGGCGCTGACCGCGCTGCGATTCAGATTCACGACATCGGCGTTAACATCGTACGCAATGAAGCCGGTGAACTGGGCTACCGCATCCTCGTCGGCGGCGGTCTGGGCCGTACCCCGGTTATTGGTACTGAAATCCGTGCTTTCCTGCCGGAAGAAGATCTGCTGACCTACCTGGATGCGGTAATCCGCGTGTACAACCAGTTTGGTCGCCGCGATAACAAGTACAAAGCCCGTATCAAGATTCTGACCAAAGCGCTGGGCATTGAGCGCATGCGTGAACTGGTTGAAGCTGAATGGGAACGTATCCGTGACGGCGAAGGTAAACTGACTCAGGCCGAACTGGATCGCGTGAAAAAACACTTCACCGAACCTGCATACAAAGACCTGCAGGATGAGCCGGCCGAACTGACGTCTGCCAAAGCTGAAAATGCAGCGTTTGCCCGCTGGTTGCAGCGCAACGTGCGCGCACACAAAAAAGCCGGTTATGCCGTCGTCACCCTGACACTGAAGCAGAAAGGTACGCCACCGGGTGATATCACTGCCGAGCAGATGGATCAGGTTGCCGATCTTGCTGACCGTTACAGCTTTGGTGAACTGCGTTCAAGCCATCAGCAGAACCTGGTTCTGCCGGATGTGGAACAGGCCGAACTGTTCGCACTGTGGCAGGAAGCGAAAGCCAACGCCCTGGCGACGCCGACCCTCGGCCTGCTGACCGATATGATCTGCTGCCCGGGCGGCGACTTCTGCGCCCTGGCCAACGCCAAGTCTATTCCGGTAGCAGAAGCCATTCAGGTACGCTTTGACGATCTTGATTATCTGCATGACCTGGGTGAAATCGACCTGAACATTTCCGGCTGTATGAATGCCTGTGGTCACCACCACGTTGGCAACATCGGTGTACTGGGTGTCGATAAGAAAGGCGAAGAGTTCTACCAGATTTCTCTGGGGGGCTCCGCCGCCGGTAACAACAGTGAAGAAGCGTCACTGGGTAAAATCCTCGGACCTTCTTTCGCCCGTGAGCGTATGGCCGATGTGATTCAGACCATTCTCGACTTCTATGTTGAAAAACGCCTCGACGGCGAGTCTTTCCTCGAAGCTTACCGTCGTATTGGTCATGGTGCATTTAAGGAGGCAGTATATGGCCCAGCTGATTAAGCAACAGCAGGTTATCGGCAGCGATAACTGGCAGGTCATCGAAGACGATGCCGCCGTTTCTGATTATGCCATCGTTTCGCTGAGCCGCTGGCAGGCAGAGCGCGACACTCTGGCTGAAAAAGCACAGGCCGGCGTACTCGGTCTGTTCCTGAAAAGTGAAGAAACTGCTGACCTGATCGGTGACGATGCCAGCCGCTTCGCACTGATTGCCATTGATTTTCCTAAGTTCACTGATGGTCGTGGCTATACCGCTGCCCGCCTGCTGCGTGAACGTCACGGTTATCAGGGCGAGCTGCGCGCCATGGGCGATGTGCTGATCGACCAGCTGTTTTCCATGCAACGTTGTGGCTTCGACAGCTTTAACCTGCGCGATGATCAGGATCAGGAAGAAGCACTGAAGGCATTTTCGACCTTCACCAGCTGCTACCAGACCGACGCCCGCGAGCCGCGTCCACTGTTCCGCCGCCGCGCATAACGCACGGCATGGCGCCAGCTGCCAGTCAGGACAATGGTTCTGACTGGTAGTTTACCGATAGCCAAGTCTCCCCGCCTGCCTTACTCTTGCGGTAAATGTCACCAACAGAATCCATCAGACCGACCGGATATCCCGCAGTATAATCACGCGTTTTTCACTGCCTTTTTTCATTGCCCGTTTCTTCATTGACCGTTTTTTTGTGGAGCGCCGATGCAGCAGGACATTGTCTTTTCGATCTTTATTATCTTTGCCGGCGCTGCCGTACTGGCAACCTTCGCCCTCTACACACGCCAGCCGGTGCTGATTGCCTATATTGCGCTGGGTGCTCTGGTAGGTCCGTTTGGCCTGGGCTGGATCAGTGACCCGCAACAGATGGTGCACCTGGCCGACATCGGTATTATTTTCCTGCTGTTTCTGCTTGGCCTGGATATGCAGCCATCGGCGCTGCTGGCGGTGTTACGCAAAGCCATGCTGGTTGCCATTATCAGCTCGCTGGTGTTTTTCGCCGCCGGCTTTGGCCTGACCCAGGCGTTTGGCTTCAGCCGTATCGACAGCCTGATTATTGGTCTGGCGATGATGTTTTCCAGCACCATCATCGGTCTCAAGCTGCTGCCGACCACAGTGCTGCACCATAAGCGCATGGGCGAACTGATGATTGGTCTGCTGTTGATTCAGGATATGTTCGCGATCTTTGTGCTGATTCTGCTGGGCGTCATGGAGGGTGGATCCAACATGCCGGTGTGGCAGCCATTTGCAGCATTGCCTTTATTGGCCGCGGGCTGCTTCCTGCTGGTGAAAGGCGTGATCCTACCCTTAATCGCCCGCTTCGACCGTTACCACGAGTATCTGTTTATTCTCGCCATTGGCTGGTGTCTGGCCGTGGCGGAAGCCGCCAAAATCGTGGGGCTGACCCACGAAATCGGCGCCTTTATCGCAGGTGTCACCCTGGCGACCAGTCCGATTGCACAGTTTATGGCCATCAGCCTGAAGCCATTACGGGATTTCTTTCTGGTGATGTTCTTCTTTGCCTTAGGTGCCCGCTTCAATATTGGCTTACTGACGGATGTGATCGTGCCCGCGTTGCTGCTGGCCATCATTATTCTGATCATCAAGCCGGTGAGCTTCCGCTTTCTGCTTGGCCGCTTCAGTGAACGCCGGGAGCTGGCCTGGGATGTCGGCTTCCGTCTGGGGCAGATCAGCGAATTCTCGCTGCTGATCGCCTTTGTTGCCCTGCAGAGCGCCCTGCTCAGTGAAACCGGCTCTCTGCTGATTCAGGCAACCGCCATCATTACCTTCGTCATCTCCAGTTACATTGTGGTGTTCAACTACCCGAACCCCATTGCGGTCAGCGATAAATTACGCCGCGACTGATACTGCAAACCGGCTGGCCAGGCCAGGCCATGCACAACCGCTAAATCACGCCCAGCAGCCACAAAAAAGCCCGCTCAGCGGGCTTTTTCATTTCAGCGGTGAAGCGCAGATATTATTCCTGCGCCAGATTCAGCCGGTAACGGCCCACCCCCTGGCCGCTGAGGATTTTCTTCAGCGTTGCATCCAGCTCGCTGCGGCCAAGATCGGTTGTCAGATCATTCAGTCCGGGCAACGCCCATTCCGCGGCGGCTTTATTAAGCACAGATTGCTTATCTTCGCGCGGAATTTCGACTGAATCCACGCCAAGCAGACTGACGCCCCGCAAAATAAACGGAAACACGCTGGCTTCCACTTTGATCCCTGCCACCATGCCGCAAGTAGAAACGGCACCTTCCGGCATGATCTGCGGAATCAGCGCTGAGACCAGATCGCCGCCTGTGGTATCCAGAGCGGCCTGATACAAAGGCTTGGCCATGGCTTTGCCTTTCAGAGCCAGCACTTCGTCGCGACCAATAATGGCGGATGCGCCAAGGGAGGTCAGAAACTCCGCCTGTTCCGGCTTCCCGGACAGAGCAATAACCTCGTAACCAAGCTTACTCAGCAGTGCTACTGCCACTGAGCCTACACCGCCAGTAGCACCCGTGACGACCACCGGGCCTTTACCCGGTGCGATACCAGCGCGCTCCAGCTTCTGCACACTTAAGGCAGCGGTGAATCCTGCCGTCCCCCAGGCCATAGCATCGGCCATGGTCAGATTATCGGGCTTTTTCAGCACCCAGCTGGCCGGAACACGAATATGCTGACCAAAGCCGCCGGCGGTATTCATTCCCAGATCATAACCAAACAGCACAACTTCTTCGCCAGCGGCAAATTCTTCTGAGCTGCTGCTCAGCACAACACCTGCAGCATCGATGCCAGGCGTATGCGGGTAACTGCGGGTTACCCCTTTGTTGCCTGAGGCTGATAAGGCATCTTTATAATTCAGCGAGGAATAATGAACCTCAATGACTACGTCACCGTCGGGTAAATCACTGTCTTCCATGGATTGCCAGCCGGTCGTATAAACCGGTTTTTCAGCGCTGGAATCCTCTTCCACGCGGTATGCAAGAAATGCCATATTGCCTCCTCGTTGGGGGTTACCCCTTATTCTGTTGTTGGCGCGTAAGCATAGTTAACAGGCGCGTAAACGCACCCTCAGCGCCGCGCTCTACCGCGACACCCAGTTTTTCCTGAAGCGTTTTACGGAATTCATAACGCACCTGATACACATCTGCTCTTTCGCAGGCTGCCATCAGATAATCATCGCTGGTCCCCACTTCATCAATAAGACGTTTATCCAGCGCCTGCTGGCCATACCAGATGTCGCCGTTGGCCACTTCTTCGATATCAATGCGCGGGCGGAACTGTTTAACGTGATTTTTGAACAGCACATGCGTGTCTTCCAGATCGGTCTGGAATTTTTCCCGTGCCTCTTCGGTATTTTCACCGAACATGGTCACCGTACGCTTATACTTACCGGCCGTGAACAGCTCATAATCAACGTCATGTTTCTTCAGCAAACGGTGGAAGTTCGGTAGCTGTGCGACCACCCCGATAGAGCCGACAATGGCAAACGGCGCAGCAACGATGCGATCAGCAATACTCGCCATCATATAGCCACCGCTGGCTGCGACTTTATCGATACACACGGTCAGTGGAATACCACGGTCACGCACACGTTTCAGCTGAGACGCCCCCAGACCATAGCTGTGCACCATGCCGCCGCCACTTTCCAGTCGCACAACCACTTCGTCATCTGGCGTAGCCAAGGTGAGAACAGCGGTCACTTCCTGCCGCAGATGCTCCACCTGACTGGCCTGAATATCACCATCAAAATCCAGCACATAAATACGTTTGGTTTTGTCGACAGTCGCCATAGCATCTTTAACGCCCTTCAGACGTTTCTTCTCAGCTTTGGCTTTTTCTTTATCTTCTTTTTTCTTTTCTTTTTCTTTCGCCTTGATGGCGTCACGGGTCAGGACAGAGTCTTCCAGCTGTTCTTTATGGTCTTCGAGGTCATCATTGATCTTGCGGATGTTGAGTTCGCCTTCGTTGGAGCGGCGATTGCGGCTGCCAATGGCAACGATTCCACCGATCACAACCAGAATGGCCACCACAATTGTCACCGCTTTGAGGACAAACAGGCCATAGTCAGAGATAAATTCCACACATGCTTCCTTTAGTACGTAATATTTGCAGCAATGCCACAGGATAACGGATTCAGGCGCGTGGACAAGTCAGCGTTTGCAAGGAATTCAAACGGACGTATGATTTTTGATTGACAGGCATACCGTCTCACCATAGAGTTGACCGGTCCAGTGGACAACCATTGCAAATTATCATGCAAAATAACACCCATGACAGGATGCTGACACGGCAACATCTGATCAGCAGATCTCCTGTCTTTCAGTAGCAATAATAAGGAAACCGTTATGGCATCTGTTGCAGAAATCATCGAAACAATGAACAGCAAGTTCAACGCCGCGGCCGCAGCTGACCTGGACCTGATTTTCCAGTTCAATATTGAAGACGGCGAGACCTACCACCTGATCGTTAAAGACGGCAGCTGCAGCGTTGCTGAAGGCGAAAACGACGACGCTAACGTTACTCTGATCATGAACACTGAAACCCTGGAAGGCATCGTATCCGGTGATACTGATGGCATGCAGGCTTTCATGTCCGGTCAACTGCGTGTTGAAGGTGACATGATGCTGGCCACCAAGCTGGGCGAACTCTTCCCTGCCTGATCTGCCAGAAACGAAAAAAGCGGCCAATGGCCGCTTTTTTTATGTCTGGATTCCAGCTCTTTCTGAGCTTTCCCACTAGCTGTTGCGTTCGTTCTTTACCAGTCACTCTGCAGCACTTTCTCCGCCACATCGTTCAATGGTCGGGCCATCATACCTTTCGGCGTCAAATTGACAGAATACACGGCACCATTCACCAGCGGCATATACACGGCACGTCCGGATTCAGCTTCAAGCCAGAAACTGTGCCCTTTCAGCGCACTCCACAGATCGACCCAGCGGGAATCAGACAAGGCATACACGGTGCGCTCAGCAGTACGTTCCTGTTCCAGCGACAGGTAACGCCCGGACAAACGGTCGAGACGATACAGAGGCATCTTACCCATGGCCGCCATTGGACCACTCCAGACCAACAGACGAACATCCAGCTGCCACTGATCACCCATCAGCTTGTAGCGTTGTTCAGTGCCATCTGCACCGGCCAGCGTCAGGTCAAAAACCTGATCATCAAGCTGATACACACTGACCGTTGCCAGAGGTTGCTCCTGCAGTAACTGACGATAACTCCAGAGATCCACCAGGGCAAAGACGCCGGCCACTGTAAGTAATACCAGCACAAAGCCGAGCGTGCCTTTCAGCCATTGAATAAACCAGCCACGGCGCCACCAAAGCAGCACCACGATAACGATGGCGATAATCAGCAGAACACTGGTAATGCCAGTGAGTGTTCCCTGTAACATACGTTACTTCCTCAGATGGGTAATACTTTCCCGAGCCAGCTGAACGGCTTCTTCTGCACCGGCGGTTTGCCCTACCAGAGAATCAAGGAAATACTCGATGGCCGTCAGCGCATCTGCCATAGCTTCCATCTGCGCCTGTTTCGGCGGGATTTCCGACTCAAGTACATCGCGTTGCAGGAAGCGGTTAAGCTCCATCAGCATGTCATGCACTTCCGGCCGCTCCAGGAACATCATGGCCCCGGATACATCAATAATGCTTTTGCCGACGTTGCGGATATGCAGTTTATCGCCATTCGAATCGATATAAGAACCCACTGCCCGCTTGATCATGGTCATGGCCGTCATGGATTCCGACAACACAGCAATCCGCGCTTCATTCAGACTGACCGGATCAACCAGCGAATTCTGATCCAGACCTTCCTGCGTCAGCGAACGGATGGCCTGCTCAAGGTGAATAATTTCATCGGCGATGAAAGCCACTTCTTTACTCAGCACGGCGCTGCCGCCTGCTTCAAGCTTTTCTACCAGCTTCTGACAACGCTCCGATCCCTGCACTTCATTAGCAATCTGCAGAGTATCGCCGATTCGGTTGAGAGACTGGGCAAGCTCTTCAACACTGGTATCCGAAGCATCTGTACGTTCGATCAGGTCGAGCTGATCTTTAACCGACTGCAGCTCATCCTGCAACGCATCAGCCAGAGACTGCAGCGCGGACTGATCAGGGCCGCTCAGACGGGCGCGGCTGTGTGCCAGACCTGCTTCGCGGACTTCATTTTCTACATGAAATTCGCGCTGCAGTGTTTGCAGCTGTTCGGTTTCTGGCTCTGCCAGCGCAACCAGATAAACGAATTCTTTCAGCAGCCAGTCCGGCAGCTTTTCAGTAAAGGCCTGACCTTTACTTTCCTGAATGCGGCGGACCTGACGGTCGAGAGCACCCAGCAGCGAGATGCGCTGTGGGGTCATATCAAAGGAATCCTGCGACAGCGCATCTAACGCACCTGCCACCACATGCCAGAACAACCAGGATGCACCACCCCGGCTGGCCTGCTCAAAACGTTTCACGGCACGCTGCATCACCTGCACCGGACCACGACGACCGTGCCCACGGATCAGACCAATCAGCCCCAGCTGATATAACTGGCGGGCACGACGATACGGGAAAGACGCTGCATCATGCTGAGGTTCCGGCATCTGCAGTTTAGGGCGCAGATTCACCATAAAGAAGTAAGCTTCCGGCAATGGCTTTTCACCACGCACCCGGCGTACCACATTGATGGTCGGAATCAGCAGACTGGGCGCTACCGAGTTTCCGGCAGCAACAAATTCTACATAACGTTTGAGGAATACGACGGCCTGAGTAAAGGCATTCAGAATCGGCTCAGATACACCCTGCGAGCGCACGCTGCGACCGGTTTCGGCCAGTTCTTCACACAGTCGCTCACCGGCGCGGAAATCCAGCATCTTAAAGGTGCCACGGATTTGCTGTATCTCTTCGAGAAAGGAACGCAGACTTTCAGCGTCCGCCTGCTCAGAATAGGCATCAAGGTGGGACGCCGCCTGATCCAGCGCATTAGAAATCTCCGCCTTCACCAGATTCAGTGAAACGGAGAATTGGGTGACCTCACTTCCTGTCGATATATCAGCCATTATACGCGTCATTCTTATTAATCATGAAAACCATTCTAACGACAACAAAAGCAAAGAGCGATCCGTTTTCTGCAACATAAATGTGATGGACTATACTGCTTGATCAAAAACACATCGGCAATTCAGACAATATACACAGGTATTTGTTCCGATACTGCAAATGATTGATTAATGGCCAATTTATTGACTTTGCGTATTGCATTTGACGGCAAAGCGATTACATTTCGCCACGCTCTTTTGCCGTGCAGCGGCTAACTTAAGGATATTGACCATGCCGAAAAGCATACCTGCAGCGTTTGCCAGTAATTTTCTGGGCAGTGCTCCGGATTGGTATAAGAAAACCATTCTGGGGTTTCTGGTTGCTAATGTTATTTTTATTAATGTTCTGGGTCCATACATAACTGGCTGGATTCTGATCGTCGAGTTTATTTTTACTCTGGCAATGGCGCTCAAGTGCTACCCCCTCCAGCCAGGCGGTCTGCTGGCGATTGAATCCGTTATTCTGGGCATGGCCCATCCGGATATCATTTACGAAGAAGCCCTCGCCAACTTCCCGGTTATCCTGCTGTTGATGTTTATGGTTGCCGGTATCTTCTTTATGAAGGACCTGCTGCTGTTCGTTTTCACCAAGATTCTGCTTGGCGTACGCTCTAAAGTCATTCTGTCCTTTCTGTTTTCTATCGTTGCCGCCCTGCTGTCTGCGTTCCTCGATGCACTGACCGTAACAGCGGTACTGATCAGCGTTTCAGTCGGTTTTTACAACGTTTACCACAAGGTCGTGAGTAAAGGTGGCCTGGCCACAGACGATGAAGACATCAAAGAACAGCACCGTCAGGAACTGGAAGACTTCCGCGCATTCCTGCGCAGCCTGATGATGCATGGTGCCGTCGGTACCGCATTGGGTGGTGTCTGTACTCTGGTGGGTGAACCACAGAACCTGCTGATCGCCAAAATCGCAGGCTGGGAATTCATCGAGTTCTTCCACATGATGTCACCGGTTACCATGCCGGTTCTGGTTATGGGCCTGCTGACCTGTATGCTGCTGGAGAAATTCTGCTGGTTTGGCTACGGCGCAAAACTCCCGGCCGAAGTACGCACCATCCTGGAAGACTTTGACGCCGAACTGCAGAAGCAACTGATCCCTAAACGCAAAGCTCAGCTGTTCGTTCAGGGGCTGGTTGCCGTGTTCCTGGTATTTGGTCTGGCTTTCCATCTGGCCGAAGTAGGTCTGATCGGCCTGACCGTTATCGTACTGCTGACCGCCTTCAACGGCGTCATTGAAGAACACCAGATTGGTAAGGCCTTCGAAGAAGCGCTGCCGTTCACTGCACTGCTGGTGGTGTTCTTTTCGATCGTTGGTGTTATTCATTCCCAACACCTGTTTACACCGATCATTACCTGGATTCTGGATACCGATAACGTATCAACCCATGCCCAGCCGGGTATTTTCTTCCTGGCCAACGGCATTCTGTCGATGATCAGCGATAACGTTTTCGTTGCGACTGTGTATATTTCTGAAGTGAAAGCGGCATTGGATGGCGGTGAAATCACCCGTGAACATTTCGATGTGCTGGCCACTGCGATTAACACAGGCACCAACCTGCCAAGTGTTGCTACACCGAACGGTCAGGCTGCCTTCCTGTTCCTGCTGACCTCGGCACTGGCACCGCTGATTCGCCTGAGCTACGGCAAAATGGTGGTTATGGCGCTGCCTTACACCATCGTAATGACTGGTGTGGGCTACTTCGCAGTAACCCACTGGCTGTAAATCCCGTCGGACTTACAGCAAAGCATTAAACGCGGCGCCAGATGGCGCCGTCGCTTTTTTTATCGACCAGATCCAGCATTTTGTCGTGCGCCTCCAGCTCGGCAGACGAGGCCCGCACCACCACCAGATCTTCAGCATTGATGTTCTGCGTGTCGATATTCAGATCAACCACATCGTCTTTGTTGTCATCTTCAACCGCCAGCGCCAGATCGGTCTGACCGCCGGTCATCATCAGATACACATCCGCCAGAATTTCAGCATCCAGCAAAGCGCCGTGCAGCTCCCGGTGACTGTTGTCGATGCCGTATCGTTTACACAAAGCATCGAGGTTGTTACGTGCGCCCGGATGAAGATCCCGCGCCAGCGCCAGCGTATCGAGAATGCCACAGAACTCACGGGTCATCGGCAGATTCAGGCGACTGAATTCCGCATCCATCATACCGACGTCGAACGCCGCGTTATGAATGACCAACTCTGCACCATCAATAAAGGCACGGAAGTCATCCACTACCTGAGAAAACACCGGCGCATTCTGCTCAATCAGCCACTCGTTGGTGATGCCGTGAACTGCGGCGGCTTCTTCATCGATATCACGCTGCGGATTAACGTAAACATGGTAATGACGCCCGGTGAGCTTACGTTCAATAACCTCAACGCAACCGATTTCGATAATGCGGTGACCTTCACCAATACCTGTGGTTTCCGTATCCAGTACAACCTGTCTCAATTCAACACCTCTGCTACACCTTTGTTGGCCAACTGATCTGCGCGCTCATTTTCTGCGTGCCCGGCATGCCCCTTAACCCAGCGCCACTCTACTTCGTGACGCTGACATTGCTCATCCAGAGCCTGCCACAGATCCTGATTTTTAACCGGTTGTTTGGCGGCTGTTTTCCAGCCCCGTTTTTTCCAGCCAGCGAGCCATTCGTTAATGCCCTGTTTTACATATTGCGAGTCCGTGGTGAGCACCACAGAACATGGACGGGTCAGCGCTTTCAGACCTTCAATGGCGGCCTGCAGCTCCATACGGTTATTGGTGGTTGATTTATCACCACCCCACAGTTCTTTTTCTTTCGCGCCGTAGCGCAACAGCGCGCCCCAGCCACCCGGGCCGGGATTGCCTTTACAGGCGCCATCGGTATAGAGATATACCTTAGCTGACATGCAGTTTCTCCAGATCTTCCGCCGGCGCAGCGGTGCGCCCGGCTAATGGTTGTGTCATGCCAAACGCCGGCTCACTGAGCACCCAGCGTTTCGGCCGTATCGGGGTCATTCCGGCAATGGTTTTACGGGCAATCAGTATGTAGCCCGTCGCCGGCAGCCAGCGCACCCCGGCCAGCACCCGGTCTGTGCGCCGGCTTATTTTTTCCGAGCCCAGCGTCAGCGGCCAGGTATGAGCAATCGGATTGCTGTGCTCAATCCGGAAATCCAGCAGTGTCAGCCAGTCGCGCAGACGCCGCTCGCTGACCGGGTTGGTTACCCAGGGCATGCGGGTTGAAAACGTGCGCAGCCAGCGCACGCCACCCCAGATGCTGTAAGGGTTAAAACCGGTAACAATCAAATAGCCACTGGGGACAATACTCCGGGTTGCTTCACGGATAATCTGGTGCGGCCTGCCGCTCATATCCAGACAGTGCTGCAACACCACCACATCCAGACTGTTGTCAGCAAAAGGCCAGGCGTCGTCTTTCATCAGCGCCGATGATTCCGTCACGCCGTGTTGCCATGGCAGCCCCATGGTAAATGCATGCTTGGTACGGCCATGGCGCAAAAATTTCGGCTGGTTATCGATACCGGCATACAGCAGCTGATGACCATAAAGTTGAGAAGTCCATTCCTGCAGCCATCCGGCTTCCAGTGCTAACAATCTCTGCGCGACGGGTGTTTTTACCCAATTCAGATACATTTCCGGCTTAATCCGGACACTACCTGCCATGTTAATTCCCCCGGATTGTTCATCCTGATCCGTCTGCAAACCGCATCAGAGCTGGCGATTTGCAGTTGCTGACTTGCGGATGGCAGCTACGCTAATTAGACTGGCCGCTGACTAATGACATTGTAAACGTATGAAACGCTTCTCTCTATCGAAACACCTGTTAAAACCCAGGCTTTCTCACCCACGGGTGTTACGTAGCAGTCTGATTCTCGGCGGATTTATTTTTCTGAGCGGTTGTTCGCAGCTGAGTTCAAAACCAACTGCCGAAGCTGAAACCAAACGCACCGATGCCGACATATACATCATTGATGACTGGCAGCCTGCACCCGCCAGCCCGGAAACCTATGAAACCATCTGGGACCGGATTCTGGCTTCTTATCAGCTCGATATCAGCGTCGATAACCCGCGCATAGAATCCCAGCTCAACTGGTACAAATCGCATCCTGGTTACATGAACCGGGTAGCAGAGCGCGGCGTACGTTATCTGCACTTTATCATTGAGCAGATTGAAGCGCGGGATATCCCCGGCGAACTGGCTCTGCTGCCCATCGTCGAAAGTGCCTTTGATCCATTCGCCTACTCCCATGGCCGGGCATCCGGCGTATGGCAGTTTATTCCGGGAACCGGTCGTGATTTCGGTCTGCATCAGGACTGGTGGCACGACGGCCGCCGTGACATCCGTGCAGCAACGGAAGCAGCATTGCGTTACCTGAATGCCCTGCAGCGTGAATTTAATGGCGACTGGCTGCTGGCCCTCGCGTCTTACAATTCCGGGGCAGGTACTGTGCGCAAAGCCATGCGCAAGAACCGTCAGCGAGGCCTGCCGACCGACTTCTGGTCACTCGACCTGCCACGCGAAACCCGCGCCTATGTGCCAAAACTGATCGCGTTGGCCAAAATGATCAAAGAGCCGGAAAAATACAATCTGTCGCTCATGCCTCTGCCTGATGAGCCCTATTTTGCCGTGGTACAGACCGGCGGTCAGATCGACCTGTCACAGGTTGCTGATCTGGCGCAGACCTCACTGGATGAAATCTACAAACTGAATCCGGGCTTCAACCGCTGGGCGACACGTCCGGAAGGCCCGCACGAAGTGCTGATCCCGGTTGCCCAGAAAGATATTTTCAACCAGCAGATCGCTGCACTGCCGTCTTCAGCCCGTATGAAGTGGCAGCGCTACGCTGTGCGCAGCGGCGACAGCCTGATTACCATTGCGCGTAAATTTCACACCACACCGGATGCACTGAAGCAGGCCAACGGAATTCGCTCGAATATTATCCGTGCCGGTGACCAGCTGTTGATTCCGGGTGCCTTCAAGTCACAACAGGCGTATTCACAAAGCGTCAGCCAACGCCTCGATCGCCTGAAAACAGCACGCCAGCCAACCAATACCCAAAAAATTGAGTATCAGGTGCGCAGTGGTGACAGCTTCTGGCAGATTGCACGTAATCATGACGTGTCCGTTGGCGAACTGGCGCGCTGGAATGGCATGGCACCTGGCGATCCTCTGAAGGCCGGACAAAGCCTGGTAATCTGGGCCAAAAGTACCACACCGGGCAAACGCGAAGTTATCCGCAAAATCCGCTACCGCGTACGTCAGGGCGATTCACTGGCGCGCATATCGCAGAAATTCAACGTCCGCATCTCAGATCTGAAGCGCTGGAATGCTGCCGAAGTAAAAGCAAAATACCTGCAACCAGGGCAAATGCTGACGCTGTACGTCGACGTTATGCGTTGATAAAAATCAGCTCAGGGAACGAGGAAGTAACGATATGAGCAAAGTGCCGGAACTCACCCCCTGTGTGCACGATAACAGGGAGCAAACAAAGAGATTCCGGCACCTTGCAGCCAGATTCCTGACAGCGCTGATGATTGTCGGCTGCTCTCTGCCCGCCGCCGCCTTTACTGTTCAGTATGGCGACAGTGACGATCTCGACCAGGTTATCTGGCAGGACACAGCAAACCCCTTATCTCCCGGTTCTGAAGACGCCATACGCGGCGGACGCATGATTCGTGCAGTGGCTGAGTTTCCGCGCAACCTCCGCCGCATCGGCCCGGACACCGACACCCGCTTTGCCAGCACTCTGCGCTCACTGCAGCTGCCTCTTATGCTGCCATCCTATATCACAGGTCCGCAGGATTCTGCTGAGCTGTGGACGCCTGTATTGGCCAGTGCATGGGGCATAAATACCGATCAGAGCCTTTTGGTATTCCGCCTGCATGATGACGCCGAATGGTCAGATGGCATCCCCGTAAGCAGTGAAGATTTTGCTTTTTCCGGCCAATTTATCAGTGACCCGAAAACCGGGGCACCATGGCTGCGCCAGCAGTTAAAAGCGGTCAGTGACGGCATGGTGATCTTCAACAACCAGACCTTCGCCTTCCACCTGACCGCCGGGGTCAGCGAAGCGCTGACGACCCTCGCAGATATGCGCCCTTTTGCGCACCACGCCTATCGCAACGAAGATCTCTGGCCATCGGAATATAACTGGATGAAAGAGCCGACCACAGGCCCTTATTATCTGTCGCAGATCCGCCCCGGCCAATCCG
>NZ_DJIO01000079.1:0-19276 GCF_002433655.1 Thalassolituus sp. UBA6592
GCTTAAGTGAACAGCATTGCGGCTTATGCCGGGTTTTTTTATGGCCGGAAAAAACCTGATCAAAAATGCAACAGCCTTGTGCTCATTTCTGATTTCATCCGGCTAACTAATTTTACAATTATCATTTATCATACGCGCCGAACATTTCCGTCCGCCTTATCCGGATTGCGCAATACCATGGCACCGCAACGACTCAGGGACAGCCTGGAAGAACTCATTTGCAAGGAAGCAATCCACACACACTTACAGCCGATTGTCGATCTGAGACACAATCAGCCGGTAGGCTATGAAGCACTGACCCGGGGCAACCCTGGCCATATGCTGCAGCGCCCGGATCTTATGTTTCAGGCTGCCAACCAGTTTGAACGCATTCCCGACCTCGAAGCCCTGTGTATCCGTTATGCAATCGAGCACTTTGCCGGTCGCAGCACCGAAGGCCAGTTGTTTCTCAATATCTGCCCGCAGACGTTGCTGCACTTTTCCGGCACGCTGGATGTGATAACCAAACATCTGGAAGCAGTATCTCTGTCGCCACGCCATGTGGTGCTGGAAATTTCCGAACGCTTCCCGATCGAAAACGCCGACACCTTTATCCAGCTGATTAATGAACTGAAGCAGGTTGGCTACGGCATTGCCATCGACGATCTCGGCAGCGGCTACTCGGGTCTTAAGCTCTGGTCACAGATCCGCCCGGATTATGTAAAAATCGACCGGCATTTTATCGACCGCATCGATCAGGACCCGGTGAAACAGGCCTTTGTTACGTCAGTAGTTCACCTGTGTGAACAGCTGCAGTGTGAAATCATTGCCGAAGGTATTGAGCGCCTGGGCGAAATGAAACTGCTGCGCTCACTGGGCATTCATATCGGTCAGGGCTATCTGCTGGGCAAACCCGCACGGGAGCCTGCGTTTATCATTCCGGATAAAACCGCGCAAAAGAGCAGCCGCTACTGCGAAGGACTGGATGCCCCGGTTATTCACCTGTGTCAGCCTGCGATATGCACGGGTCCGGATGTTACCTTGGGGGAAGCCGAAGCACTCTTTGCCGATAATCCGCAGTTGATGTCAGTACCGGTTTTGCAGGATGATTTCCCATTGGGTGTACTGCACCGCCATCAGTTGCTGGAAGTTTTTGCCAATCACAATGGCCGCACGCTGAATGAATACCGGCCTGTACATGAGCTGATGCAGAAAGATCCTGTTATTGTCGATGGCAGCATGACACTGGAAGCCGTCAGCCGCCTGATGACCGACGATGACAGCTATTACCTGCATCAGCACCTGATCGTTACCCGCGATGGCCACTACGCAGGGCTGGTAAAAACCAAAGATCTGCTGAAGCGCATTACCACTAACCAGATTCAGAAAGCACGTTACGCCAACCCGCTCACTATGCTGCCGGGCAATGTGCTGATTGATGAGCATGTCGAAACATTAATCAGACAACACAAGCCGTTTGATTTGTTGTATGCGGATCTCAATCACTTCAAACCCTTCAATGATCATTATGGCTACCGTCAGGGCGATAACGTTATCCGTTGGATCGGTCAGCTTCTGCAGACACACAGCTCAGAGAAAAACTTTGTCGGTCATGTCGGCGGTGACGACTTTATTGTCGTCAGTCAGGAAGAAGACAGCGGCCGTCTATGTGAGCAGATCTTAACAGCCTTCAGTAAGGGCATTGACGCCTTTCACGACAGTGAGGACTGGTACCGGGGCTATCTCAGCAGCACCGACCACAACGGTAATCTGCTCGAATTTCCGTTGCTGAGCCTGGTGATCGGCGTTGTCCCCTACTCTGTGATCAAAGAAGAAAATCCCCATACCCTGCCGCAGATGGCCGTTCAGGTCAGAAAGGAAGCGAAAAGAGAAGCTGAGAAAAATGGCGGCAATCACTGGCAGGTTCTGAGCATAAACCTCAGGCATTCAGATCTTCACTAATGCCGGCAGCTTTTTATCTGTGCGGATTCAAGGCGAAGCTACACTCCGTCACATAACAGAAAGAGACGTTACCAATCTGTCATAAAACCTTAACCCGGCCACCTTAGCTTTCCTGCTTTTTATTTCGGATTGCACCGTCATGTCGCCACAACTTCTGCAGGACAGTCTGGAAGAGCTCATCAGCAAGGAAGCAATACACACACATCTGCAACCCATCGTCGATTTGAGCCGCAATGAAGTTCTCGGCTTTGAAGCGCTGACCCGTGGCGACCTGACCCATATGCTGCAGCGGCCGGATCTCATGTTTCAGGCAGCCAATCAGTTTGACCTGGTGCCACAACTTGAATCACTCTGTATCCGCACAGCCGTTGCTCATTTTTCCCGCTTCTGCATCAGCGGCCGTCTGTTTCTCAATATCTGCCCACAAACGCTTTTTCATTTTGCCGATACGCTGGATGAACTGACCAGTCACTTGCAGGTTGTTGAGCTGACGCCCAGAGATGTTGTTCTGGAAATTTCCGAACGCTTTCCGATTGAACACGCCGACCGCTTTGTCGAACTGATCAACCGCCTGAAAAAACTGGGATATGGTATCGCAATTGATGATCTGGGCAGTGGCTACTCCGGCCTCAAGCTGTGGTCTCAGATCCGTCCGGACTATGTAAAAATCGACCGGCACTTTATCGACCGGATTGATCAGGACCCGGTTAAGCAGGCCTTCGTGACCTCCGTTGTTCATCTGTGCGATCAACTGAAATGCGAAGTGATCGCTGAAGGGATTGAACGGCTCGGTGAAGTAAAACTGTTGCGCTCACTGGGTATTCATATCGGTCAGGGGTACCTGCTGGGCAAGCCCGCCAGTGAGCCTGGGTTTATCCCCCTCGATGCCAGCCGCAACGACTGCAGTATTCAGGGCCTGGGGCTGGATCTTCCCATCGGTTTTCTCGCGCAACAGACAGACACCATAGCCGCGGAAACACTGCTTAAAGAAGCCGGGAGCCTGTTTAATGACCGTCCACAACTGATGTCGATTCCGGTATTGCATGACAACCGGCCAATCGGCCTGTTACATCAGCGCAAAGTGCTGGAGACCTTTGCCCAGCCATATGGCCGCGCATTATTTGAACGCAAGAAAGTTGACGAACTGATGCAGCGTAATCCGCTGATTGTCGATCGCAGCATGAGCATTGAGTCCGTCAGCCATCTGGTGACGGAAGATGAAGACCATTATTTACGCCAGCACCTGATAGTCACCGACGACGGAAATTACTGCGGCATGGTCAACACCAAAGAATTGCTGCGCCGTATTACCAACAGTCAGATTCAGAAAGCGCGCTACGCCAACCCGCTCACCATGCTGCCGGGTAACGTTCTGATTGATGAGCATATTGACGGCCTGCTGGTCAGGCATAAGCCGTTCTGCCTGATGTACGCAGACCTTAATCACTTCAAGCCCTTTAACGATCATTACGGTTATCGTCAGGGCGATAACGTCATCCGCTGGCTCGGCCAGCTGCTGCAATCCGTCTCTACCGACAGCGTATTTGTCGGTCACGTCGGAGGCGATGATTTTATTCTCGTCAGCGACGAATCTGAAGTTGGTGGACTGTGCGCGGAAGTACTGGCGCTGTTTGAATCCGGTATCGCCGGTTTCCACAAAGAAGAAGACTGGAAAGCAGGCTATATCCGTGGCACCGACCGCAATGGCCGGCCGTCAACGTTTCCGTTGCTGAGTCTTGCCATTGGTGTGGTACCGTCTGAACTCATCATTGATGAAGATGCACAAACGCTGGCCAGACTGGCAGCCGATGCAAAAAAAGTAGCGAAGAAAAACGGCGGCAATCACTGGCAGGTACTGAACAGGTATTAAACCCGATTCAGTACCCCGAAAAGCAGGAAGTCAGTACTGCAGCGTCAAAGGACGGTTACAGACACTCGAGCTCCATAGTGGTTTCAAACTGGAAGTTCGACTGCACAGTATGACGTTCAGCGAAGAACAGATCGAAATCATAAGAGTGGTAAGGCTCGATACCCAGCTCTTCAGCCACAGAATCCAGATCCAGAGTCTTTTCAATCACAGAGTGAATACCACCAACTTCCATGGCTAACTTACCGTTAATAAACAGGTAAAGGTCGTCGTCACCACGGAAGGTAAAGGTATCACCCGGCGCATAGAAGAAGCGCAGATGTGTTTCCAGAGTGAAATGGTAGTTATGATAATTATGTTCATTACCAAAACCTTCACCATCAATCGGGAAGAAAGAGTTATTCGTATACTTCCAGCGCGTATAACCGGCACCGGAACCTTCATTCACCATCGTCAGTGATTTATTGATGGCGATGTTCACGCCCTCAACGTTGCGGTACCACTGATCAAAATATTCTTTGCCATTGGTGGTCAGGGTCGTGCCTTCTTCACCTGGCGCATACACAGGACGACGATCCGGACCGATATCGGTGGCGACGATATTATGATCTTCGCCCATAATCGGGTTTTCAAAATCCGGATGGCTGGAACGGAAGTCGCGGATGACCACCGGGAAAGTTCGGAAGGCTTCGTCTTCCGCCACCACACAGGTGCATTCCTGTTCAAACACAGGGGAAGTCCCGCTGTCCGTTGCCTGAGCAACAGCGGCTGTCAGCACTAACAATGATCCCACTGCCACTTTCAGATTTGACATGACAATCTCCTGCTATCAAATAACGCCGTTCTTAATTAACACCGCAATGTTAGACGAATTCCTGCTTACAGAATGCGACCTGCGTTTACAAAAATTAATATGCTTAAAAGAAAACTGTTAACCCGGTAGCAAATTCAATGTTATGGGTGGTTTTCTTCTTGCTCAGCAGTTCGGTCTCGAACATGTGATCACGGAAATCCATATTCCAGGTCAGCCAGTCCGACAGGATAATGCGGTAACCTGTGCCAAACACCATAGTAAATTGCTCATCACCGGCGAAGGAGGTATTACCAACACCACCAACCAGGTAAAAAGCAGAATTAAATGTTAATTTACTGGTAACAAAGGTTTCACCCGGGAACAGGTTATAACCCACCAGCAGATCGTAATAGCTGTATTTACGGTCACTGTCGGTCAGAATATCCACACCGGAACCGTTAATGGTTTCATAACTGGTGCGACCCGCTTTACTGCGGCCGTAGTTCGCCTGCAGGAAGAAATCTTCCGTGGCATGAAACGACGCTTTAACACCGTATAACGGATGGGTACCGAAATCTTCAATACTGATCATGCCCAGAAAAAAGCCCGCCTCGAACACTTCATTGTCGATTTTTGCTTCTTCGGTTTTACGCGCCTGAACATCCGGCTCAATAATTTTGATCGGATTAATAACGACAGAGCCATCATTGCTGTCTTCTGCCGCTGAAACTGTGACCGGAGCCAATGCAAACCCTGCACCCGCCACACTGATCAGAAGAAGCTGCTGAAACCAATTCGCCATACGTCGTTACCCACTGTGTCGTCATCTACAGAAAATGTCATGCGGCGGTATTCGCCACGCAATACAAAGTTGAAGCCGATGTAATAGTTCACACCACCACCAACCGAATAAAAATCGCCGGTTACTTCGCCGCGTCCCGGCAGGCGGGATTTACGGTTAAAATCCTGGGTGCCGTAGCCCAGCGACAGAAACGGCGAGAAATTCCAGCGGTCGGTCGGTTCTACTAACAGACTGGCCGATTTCATCTCACCTTCGCCGTTATAGGCAAAAAACTTTCCGTACTCGGCTTCCAATCCAAAATACTTATTTAAGCGATAGCCACCCATCACACTGATCTGATCAGAACCATCCTGCGAACCCACGGTGAAACCCACACGGAATTTAGAACGCAGAAAATCGCCCTGACGGGTTTCCGGCAGAGCCACAGGGGTCCCGGTATCTTCCAGCGTACGTGCCAGGCTTTCACGGGTTACCCAACCGGTTTTGCCACGTTTGTCAGCGATCAGATACCAGGTCGTGCGACGACTGACCACGGCAATATCTTCACCCTTTTCAACAACATAGATAACCGGGTAACCACGCCCCGGACCTGTGTGCAATTCCAGATACGGGTCAATTACGCGAACTTCCAGCGCACCCGCGATGTCTTCATCAGACACCACCGGCGCTTCACTCTCCGCCTGTGTAACAGCCGCCGATGTCGCCAGCAGCGTAAACGCCAGCATCAGATGTAATTTCATAGATCCACAATATTAAAAGTTGTGCGATGTTAAAAACTGAAGCGGCATTGTAAAAAATGCAGCATCAGACTGCGCGGCAGTGCTTCACTTTAAGAATGTTAACCCCATCACACTGTGCATTTTCGTGCACTCTGTCGTGTCTGTTTGTCAAAGTGCGTCTCTTTTCTGAGCGTGGCGAATCTGATTTTTTTGAACGGGCACAAGTTTTTCAAGCGCATATCCATAGATAATGGCCGCCTGCGACGCTCTGCCAGAGCAGCATCAGGATATTGGGCGAGGAGACGAATGTGCGCTTTGTATGGTTACTGTCAGTACTGGTTTCACTAAATGCCGTGGCGGCTGACGCCAATCTGGATTTCGGCCAGAAAAATTCCGCCCAGAAGGCGCGTGAAGCAATGAACGAAGTGCAGCGCCTGTCCGGCGATATTCAGACACTGAAAGGCCGGGTTATCGATCTGAACAAAGACCTGCGGGTGATGGAAGAAGCTCTGCTGTTCCCCAGCAACACGCAGTTTTCTGTGTTTGTATCAGTGGAAGGCGGCGCATTCTTCACACTGGAAAGCGTCAAACTGAAAATCGACGACAAGCTGGTTTCATCGCATCTCTATTCCGACAAGCAACGCAACGCGCTGGAGCGTGGTGGTGTTCAGAAGCTGTTTGTTACCAACCTGTCGGAAGGCAAGCATGAAATTACCGCCTTCTTTACCGGTATCGGGCCGAATGGCCGCCCGTACAAGCGCGCCGCTGAGCTGACACTGGAAAAAGGTAAAGGAAGCCAGTTTCTGGAAGTCGCCATCTCCGACGACAGTGCCCGCCAGGAACCTGTTTTCGCTATCAAACAATGGTAAGCCGGATGAACAAGTCTCTGCTTTCGCGTCTGCGCACACCATTCCTGATTGCTCCGCTGGTACTGGCTGCGGCGGCGCCATTACAGGCCGCACAGGTTAAGGATCTGGAATTCGGTGGCATCCTGTTCGACTACTATCAGCAGGAATATTTTTCTGCTCTGGTGCAGTACGAATACGCCGCCAGCAAGAATGCTTTGCAGAATCATGGTGATGAAGCCCGCCTGATGAAAGGTGGCATGGCGCTGTCTTATGGTCTGGCGCAGCAGGCGGAGAAAATCTTTAACGAACTGCTCACCCCGGAAGTCGCTGAGCCTCAGCGCAACCGCGCCTGGTTCTATCTGGCCAAGCTCTATTATCAGAAAGCCGACACAGCCAAAGCCGCTCATGCTCTGGTACAGATCGGCGGCAATGTGCCGGCGGATATCGCCGAAGAATACAACTATCTGGCCACCCTGATTAACATCAGCAACAGCCAGATGGGTGCCGCCAATGCCGGTATCGAACAGCTGGCCGGTAACGACCGTCTGCAGCCCTACCTGATTTACAACTACGCCATCCGCCTGCTGAAAAATGAAGACACTCAGGGCGCCATCGCCAATCTAAGCCGCCTGCTGAACCTTATTCAGCAGAAAGAAAGCAAAGAAATGAAAGCGCTGGCCGATCGTGCCCGCCACGCCCTCGCCCGCCTCTCACTGAATGAACAGAATTACGTTGGCGCCTGGAATTACCTGCAGGGTGTCAGCACCACAGGTCTGTATTCCAACCGCGCCCTGCTCACCTACGCCTGGGCAGCGATCAAAATGGAGCAGTATCCGCAGGCGGTTCCGGCGCTGCAGCTGCTGACCCAGCGTTCGATTTCCATTCCGGAAACTCAGGAAGCCAAAGTCCTGCTGGCTCACGTATTCGAAACTCAGGGCGCAAAACGCAGCGCACTGAAGCAGTATCTGCTGGCAGAGAAAGATTTCAAAGGTGGCCTCGAAGCCATCGAACAGGCACGTAAAGTCATTGCCACTCAGGAAATCCCGCAGGAATTTGTCATCAACCTGGAAGCCATGCTGGATGAATCCGACTGGTACGGCATGCAGCCAACGCTGGATTACAACAAGCTGACACCCTTCCTGACTGAGTTAATGGCATCCAACAACTTTTACTCAGTAATCAAAGAGCTGCGCGACTTATATGGCCTGCGCCGCAATCTTGAGTTCTGGCAGATGCAGGTGCATGAACATGAGCTGATTATCCGTATCCGCCGTGAACAGACCGGCGTCGATCAGCTGATGGCGCAGGTAAAACAAACGCAGAACCAGTTTGAAGAATACCGGGACGGCCTGCAGGAATTAAAACTCATGACCCTGACACTGCCGGAATGGGATCAGGAACGCTTTACCGGTTTATGGGAAAACACCATGAAAGAACTGGGTCTGGTCGAAGACAAAGTCGATCAGGTTGCCAGCATCAAAACCCCTTACCGCCTGAGTTACGACCTGGAAGCACAAAGTAAAGTGCTGGCCAAAGAAGTTAACCAGGAACTGAACAACACCAATCAGCTGATCCGCTCACTGGAGAAAGTGATGCGCTCAGTGATTACTGCAGAACTCGACAAACACGAAGAACGAATCCGGTATTACTGGGCACAGGCACGACTGGGTAAAGCCCGCCTGTACGACAAAGCCCTGAATAATATCGACGACACCAGCACCGGAGCACAATGATGAAATATTATGCCGGCATCAGTTTGAGCCTCGCCATCCTGTTGACAGGTTGCGCCTTTGGCAGTGGCAACACAATTGGCGGTTTAAAAGGTCAGGAAACTCAGGAGAGTGATCTCGACTTTGCCAATATGGATCACGCTCAGGTGCGTGATGAATATAGAGAACTCCTCGATCTGGTGGATGACGACTTTCTGAAAGAACAGATCGAACGCCGTATCGCCGGTGTATCCATGTCAGGTGGTGATCAGGAAATGGCCGCAGGTACCAAGCCAAGCAAAGGCTACTACCGCGATGCCATTAACTCCTACATCGACATTCTGGAAAAATACCCGAACTCACCAGACAACGCTGAAGTTCTGTATCAGCTGTCCAAAGCCTATGAAATGGAAGGCGAACCGAAAAACGCAGAGATCATGCTTAACCGTCTGGTCACCCTGCATCCGGATTATAAAGACATCGCAGAAGCGCATTTCCGCCTCGGCGATATTAACTTTAATAATCAGAATTACCGCGCAGCAGAAGAGCACTATCGCTTCGTAACAACCTCCAGTGCAGACAACCTGAAACTGAATGCCCACTACATGCTGAGCTGGGCACTGTATAAGCGCGCGTTGTTTGATGATGCTCTGGAGTCTTTCGCTTTTGTTCTGGATTCAGTGTTGGATGAACAGGCGACCCGCACCCTGACCAAAGCCGAAAAGCCACTGTTAAAAGACACTCTGCACTCCATCAGTCTGTCGCTGGTCAACGTCGGTGGCGCCAAACAGATTCCGTCAGTGAAAGGCCTGCAAAAAAAGTCTTATATCTGGCAGGTATATGAAAATCTGGGTGGCTACTATCTGGAGAAAAACCGTTACGCCGACAGTGCTGCAACCTATCAGGCCTACATCGACGCCTTTCCGATGGATAAACGCGCACCGGAATTCCATACCCGTTTAATCGCCGCCTACGAAAAAGGCGCTTTCGCCCGTGACGTACTGCTGGCGAAACAGGATTACGTCGCCCGCTACGGCAAAAATACCCGTTACTGGGCTCAGGCCGATGAACCTCTGCGCGCGGATATCACCGCTAACCTGCAGCCCTACCTGATTGAGCTGGCGTCACACTTCCATGCACAGGCGCAAAAACAGAATGAGCTTGCGCAGGAAAAAGAAAAAAGCGATCCGGATCAGTTTAAAACCCTCAGCGGTAAAACCCGTGAGTCTTACGCCAGTGCTACCGGTTACTACGGTGAATACCTGGCCAGCTTCCCACAGGCTGGCGACCGTGCTAAGCAACGTTTCCTGAAAGCCGAAGCGCATTTTGAAGCCGGTCAGTTTTCTCAGGCGGCGGCTGATTATGAAACCGTCAGCTACGACTACAAAGACACTGAATACGGCAACCGTGCCGGCTATGCCGCGATTATCGCCTACCAGAACCGCGTCACTGAGCTGGAAGGAAAAGACAAAGCCAAAGCCGCTGAGCAGGAAAAAGCCGTCGCCAGCATGCTGCGCTTTACCCAGAATTACGATACCGACAAGCGCTCCCCGGCGGTACTGACCAACGCCGCAGAGTACCTGTTCAGTCTTAACCGCTATGATGAAGCCATCGACGTTGCCAACGGCCTGATCACCGGCAACAAAGCGCTGGACAGCGACCTGAAACAAACCGCTTACGGCATCATTGCTCACTCGTATTATCAGCAGAAGCAATATGTGCCGGCTGCCGAGAATTACGACAACCAACGTAAAATTCTCGGACCGAAACATAAAGACTACGTAGCCGTCAGCGAGCGCATGGCAACCTCTGTGTATAAACACGCAGAGGAGCTGATTGCCGCCGGCCAAAAACCTGAAGCTGCTCAGCAACTGCTGCGTATTAAATCCATTGCCCCCAACAGCAAAGTCCGGGTTATTGCTCAGTACGATGCAGCCGTCATTCTGCTGGCGGAAAAACAATGGAAAACCGCCATCGCCGAACTGGAACAACTGCGTACCCTTTATCCACAACACGAGCTGGCCGCTGAATTCCCGCGCAAACTGGCCTACGGCTATGAGCAGGACGGTCAGCTGAAACCTGCGGCAGAAACTTACGAGTACCTGTACAAAAACGATCAGGATGCGGAAGTTAAACGCGACGCCCTGTTTGCCGCCGCCGGTCTGCGGGAAAAACTCGGTGAGCTGAAAACCGCCAACGAATACTACAAAACCTGGGCGCGGGATTACGAACAGCCATTCGATACCCGTATGGAAGCCCGTTATCACGTCGCACTGACTTACGGTCAGATGAACGACGAAGCCCGTAAACTTTACTGGCTGCGCCGTATTGATGAAGGTGATGCTGAAGCAGGCGCACAACGTACCGACCGTTCGCGCTGGCTGGCCGCCTGGGCATCCGTAGAATACGGTGATTACTTCGCCAAAGAATTCAGCAAGCGTCGCCTGACAGCCAGCAACCTCAACACTGCCCTGCCGAAAAAGCAGGAACTGATGCAGGATGCCATCAGCCGTTATGAGAAAGCCGCAGGTTACGGCATGCTGGAATTCACCACCAAGTCGACCTACAAAATCGCCAGCCTGTATCAGGAAATGGCCGGTGATCTGCGCACCATGAAGACACCAGCGGGTCTGTCTGAACAGGATGCCGCCATGTTCGCCAGTCTGGTAGAGCAGCAGGCTGCGCCAATGATTGATCTGGCGGTCTCGGTACATAACAGCAACGTCGAACAGGGCTGGAAAGGCTTCTACAACGAATGGATTGAAAAAAGCTTCCAGGAGTTAGCCGCATTGTCACCAGCACGTTTCAACAAATACGAAGAACAGAAGAGGTATGGCGATGAAATTCGTTAAGCCATCACAGGCTCTGATAGCAGTAGCGATCGCGCTGCTGTCTGGCTGCGCCGCGCAACAGCCAAAAGAAGAGGTTGCACCGGAAGAAGTAAAACTGGTAACGACCCAGCAGTTTCTGCCCCAGCAGAAGTATGATGAACTGGGCAACAAACTGCCCTACGAGCCTCAGGTAAATCCATATCTGGAGCAGACCGGCACCATCAGCAAAGGCTCGGTGCTGTTGTTTATCGAAGCGAAAAAAGCGCTGAAAAAAGAAGACGTTGAAACCGCCAGACAAAAACTGGAAGTCATCACCAAACAGGATCCTGCACTGGCCGGCCCATACGTGATGCTGGGTGACATCAGCGTGGAAGAAAAAGACTACGAAACGGCAGAAAAGAATTATCTGAAAGCCGTCAGCATCAACGCCAAAAATGTAAATGCTTACTTAGGTCTGGGCGAAGTTCAGCGTCGCCTGGGTAAATACAAACTGGCTCAGAACACTTATGAGCAGGCACTGGCAGTCTGGAAAGACTTTCCGGAAGCGCACCTGAACCTGGCCGTGTTGTACGATGTATACCTCAACCTGCCAGCCAAAGCACAGGCGCACTATGAAGCCTACCTGTTTCTGACCGGCAAAAAGAGCGGCAAAGCAGACGAGTGGTATCAGGAAGTGAAAAGCCGTACCGGAATTGAAAAAAGCTTTATCGATCCAGGCTTTACTAAACCGGCAGAAAGCAAACCCGCCGCCGAAAAAGCTGCGGGATAATGGGGGTTAAGATGAAACATCTGATCTGTGCGGCGCTGATTTTGGCGCCTTTGTCAGTTCCTCTGTCAGCCATGGCAGATGAAGACGAACCCATCCGTCTGGAAAGTAAAATTGTCGGCGATAAAGAACAGCCATCGGTCAGTTACTTTGTGCCATGGCAGGACGCCAGCGGCGTAGACCGCCTGTATCAGAACGTTGAAGACCGCTATGACGACAGTTTAGACACAATCGACCGCGATGTGATGCTACGGTCCATGCGCATCTACGATGAAATGAATCTGGAAAATAATCCAGCCCCGCAATAAATCCCCGAATAAGTATCCGTTCACAGAATAAAGCTGCCGAAAAACATAAAGTACCCATCAACGATATGTCCGCCCTTTCCGGGGCGGCTGGCAGCAACTTTTTGAGAGCAAGAAAATGGGCGATATTTACAGCATCGTGGTCAACTTCCTGAAAGAAGGTGGCCTGTTCATGTATCCGATTTCGATCGTACTGGTACTGGGTCTGGCAATTGCCATTGAGCGCTGGGTGTTCCTCAAGCGTGAAAAAGGCCGCAACGAAAAAACCTTCGAAGATTTCCTGCCGCTGCTGCGGACCAACGATCACGAAAAGATGACTCTGTTCACCCGTGACCATACCGCGGCGATTTCCCGCATCATTGGCTGCGGTCTGGATATGATGAAAATCACCAAACAGCGTGCCGACATTGAACAGGCAATGAACGAAGGCGTAATGGAAGTGCTGCCACGTTTGGAAAACCGCGCCAACTACCTGGCGATGCTGGCCAACGTTGCCACCCTGCTCGGTCTGCTTGGTACCATTATCGGTCTGATCGCAGCATTTGCCGCGGTTGCCAACGCTGACCCGGCGGATAAATCCGCCCTGCTGTCACAATCAATTTCGGTGGCGATGAACACCACAGCCTTCGGTCTGATTGCTGCGATCCCGCTGCTGATTGCCAGTGCCATCATCAACAACAAAATCAACGCCATCATCGCCAGCATTGAAATGGGCGCGATGAAATTCCTCAACGTGATGACGCTGAACCGCGCCGTTGAAGCCGGTTATCCGAAAGACGACCGCAAGGATTCGTAAATGTCTTCCTTCAAGATGAAGCGCCGCGTAACGGAAGAGAAAGATATTGATATCACTTCCTTTATGAATCTGATGATCGTACTGGTGCCAGTTCTGTTGCTCAGTCTCACCTTTACCAAAGTACGGGTGCTGGACATCAACCTGCCGGAACTCAGTGGCGGTCAGTCAGCGGCGGAACTCAGTCAGTCGCAGTTGGATATTCACGTGGATAATCAGGGCTTTGCCGTGTACTTCCCGACCAACAAGCTGCTGAAAAAGATTCCGAAAACAGAAGACGGTGGTTACGACTTCCGTGAACTGTCGCTGGTCATGCGCGCACTGAAGGACAAAGTCGCCGACAAAAAAGACGCAACGATCGTTGCTGCCAAGTATGTGAACTATCAGACCCTGATTTCCACCATGGATACAGTGAAGTCTTTCAAAACCACAGCGGCGGCCGATCTGGTAGAAGTTGAATTGTTCCCGGAGATTTCTCTCGGGGATAAAAAACGGTAAATAATTATGGCATCTGAAGGTTTTATTCAGAGAAGAACCAGTAAAGCAGCGAGTCTTAACCTGACCTCGCTGATGGATATTTTTACTATCCTGGTATTCTTCCTGCTGATGAATACCGGTGATACGCAGGAACTGGCCAAAGCCAACTTTGTGAAGTTGCCGGATTCCAACGCCGACGGCGCCCTGCACGGGGAGCTGGTGATTAATGTCGGCGAAGAGTTTATCAACATTGATAACGAAGACATCGTCGCCGTCAAAGATGTGAATACTCAGTCCGGCAAAGTCAATGAAGCGCTGAGCGAGCGCCTGCAACTGTTCGCAACCGAAAGTGGTGAACTGACCGAAGCGGAAGAAAAACTGGGCCGTGCGGTGACCATCATGGGAGACCGTGAGGTTCCCTACGATCTGTTAAAAGCGGTGATGACCACCTGTGCTGCCAACGGCTTCCGCGATGTATCACTGGCAATTAATCAGGTCGCTGCGGATTCCCTGCTGGGCAGTGTGGATGCCGGAGCACCTGCTGTGGATGGAGGTCAGTAATATGTCTGTCGCTGCTAATCCACAGCACTTTATGGCCCTGGATCTCGCGCTCCCATGGAACGTGAACCAGAACAATAACCAGCGCTTCACCAAAGCCCTGAAGATTCTCGCCGGCATCCTGCTGTTGCTGTTTATTGCTGTGCCCTTTTTGCCCAGCTGGGATGTGGAATTCGGTCAGGTGGAATACAAGCCAACCGTAAAAGCCAAAGTCATGCTGGAAGTACCGGAGCTGCCGGAGCCGGCCAAGCCGGTGGTTGAAGAAGAAATTCCGCCACCACCGCCACCGCCGAAACCCAAGCCTAAAGAGCCGGTAAAACAGGCGGCCGAAAAGCCGGCACCCAAAACCGGTGGCCAGGCACCGCAGCAGGCATTTGCTGCACTTAACTCGCTGAACACACTGAGTAAAAAAGTGGATGTCAGCCGCCTGCAGAATAAAAACCTGTCGGTGACAGGTGGTGAAGTTAAGGCCAACACCAAATCCCGTCTGGGTGAGGAAAGCCTGAACGCCAGCAACGGTCTGAAAAACGCTGATATCGATATGGCAGTAAAAGGCGCAGCGCTGGGCGCACATAAAGGTGTCGCCGTGGATACGCCGATCGAATACCTCGACCTGCCCAATGAAAACGGTGAATACGTAGAAGGTGCTGCCGGGCGACGGGATATGGAAAGTATCCGCCGCACCATTGAGAACGCCAAAGGCTCGGTGTATGCCATGTACGCCAAGGCGCTGCGTGATCACCCGGATCTGAACGGTAAATTTGTCTTTGAACTGGTGGTCGAACCGGATGGCAGTGTCACCCGGCTGAAGCTGATCAAAAGCGATCTGAACATGCCCGATCTGGAGAAACAGATGCTCGGCCGTATTCAGGCGATTAACTTCGGAGCAGAAAGTGTGGCACCAACACGCGTGCAGTACACCTTCGTGATGATTCCAAGTTAAGAAAATCCGGGAGATATTCTGCGCTTATCAGAATATTTCCCGGCAATTTAAATCCAAGAACAATCTGAATTCAGGCAATTAAAAGTAAAATTCCCAACGAATTTTATCGGTTATCAGGCGAGTCAGTCCGGGCTACGCAAACATAGCTTATCAATTGCATAAGCTGCGCATTTTTCTGTTACAAAACGCCCGGTTCCGCAGTGCATAAATTGCATTTCAGCCACCTCACGCAATAACCGTAAAAATCGCTGAAGACCCCGTCATTGCTGGGTTCCTTCAATAAATAAGCACTGGTTCACAATATTGAAATCTGCCCCACCAGTGACTTTTACTTTGTGAACGACATCCCTCTTTTCTCACAACAAAATGACACAATTACGTTACCCACTGTGTCTGCATTAATCAGGGTAACGGGATATGAAATTACTTAAGCAAAAACTACTCTACACAGGAATTCTGGCCGGCAGCCTTATGCTGGCAGGTTGTGGCGCCGACGTCAGCGTTGACTCCTCAGAGAATACTGACTCATCACTGACCGAAGACGTACCCTTTGCGTACGTGTCGCGCAGCCTTGACGGTTCAACGACCTCTGGCCTGAGCTATCAGGGTGGAGCTAAGCTGCTGGTACGTGACCGCGTATCATCAAGTGCCGGTGATACTGAAGTCCTGGCCAATGCCATCGGCAGCGCTGATTACGACGTGCGTGATCTGAACGTATCTCCCGACGGCAAGCGCATGGTTTTCTCTGCCCGCACAGCAAACAGTACCTGGAGCGTTTACCAGTACATTTTTGCTAACGGCACAGTCGCTCCCCTGATTAAAGACACTGAAACTGCAGAAGCGGGCCATGACACCAGCCCGGTTTACACTGTGGACGGCGATATTGTTTTTGCGTCAACCCGTCCGCAAGGCAGCAACGAAAATGCGAATTCCGTTCTCTACCGCGCCAGTGCAGATGGCAGCACGCTGGAACAACTGACCGACAGCGAGTTCAGTGATTCCGATCCGGCTGCCCTGGCCGATGGTGGTCTGGTATTTATCCGTACCGTCACCACAGACACAGCAAAACGTTTTGAACTCACTTACCTGAATATGGAAACCCACGCGGTTGACGTACTGGCAACCACGGAAGTTACTGGTGAAGGTGCCTCAACGCTTGAACTGATGAACATGGTTCAGGACACCGACGGCCGTCTGCAACTGCTGGTATCCAGTAAGAAGCAGCCTCTGCGCGGTGGTGATATTGTTGTACTGACCGAAAGCCAGAGCATCCAAATTCAATCCAGTGATGGTGAAGTAGCCAACCGCATGGTTACCCAATCCAACACTGGCGGTAACGTTACCGTTTTCGCAGATAATATTTCCGAAGCGGGCTGGTACAGCGCTTTCTCTCCTTACCGCGATGGTTCCGGCCGCATGCTGGTCAGCTGGACTCAGTGTCTGAGCAAAGAGAACTCACTGACCGTACCTTGTAAAACAGACTCTGCACTGGAAACAGTTCAGGCACGTTATGGTATCTGGGCATACGACCCAGCCGCCGGTACACGCCAGCCAGTTATTGGCGGTAAAGCCGACGTTGTTTATACCGACGTAGCGATTGCTTACCCATACAGCCTGACCAACCTGATCATCGATGAAGCGGATGAAAATGCCGACGATCCAACCGAATATCCGGTTGATGAAGATGACGACGATGATCAGTCCAATCCTGTAGATCCAACGGATCCTACGGACCCGACTGATCCAACCGATCCAACCGATCCAACAGATCCGACCGATCCGACTGATCCAACAGATCCAACAGATCCAACAGATCCAACAGATCCGACCGATCCAACAGATCCGACTGATCCAACAGATCCAACAGATCCAACAGATCCAACAGATCCAACAGATCCAACGGACCCAACTGATCCTACCGATCCTACAGATCCAACGGACCCGACTGATCCTACAGATCCAACGGACCCGACTGATCCAACGGACCCGACTGATCCTACAGATCCGACCGATCCGACTGATCCGACTGATCCAACAGATCCGACTGATCCAACAGATCCGACCGATCCGACCGATCCGACCGATCCGACTGATCCGACTGATCCGACTGATCCGACTGATCCGACTGATCCGACTGATCCGACTGATCCAACAGATCCGACCGATCCTACTGATCCAACGGACCCGACTGATCCTACGGACCCGACCGATCCAACAGATCCGACAGATCCGACAGATCCAACTGATCCTACGGACCCGACCGATCCGACCGATCCGACAGATCCGACAGATCCAACCGATCCTACGGACCCAACTGATCCTGGTGACCTGGATACTCCGACTGCCGGTTCCTGTTACTCAGGTCAGGGCTATTGGAAGAACCACAACATCTACGCCGACGTTGCGTCCCAGACCTTCGCCTGGCCGGAAGTGGTTAGCGGCAGCCTGAGTGAAGACCTGCCTATGTGTGGCAGCACCTGGCTGAACAATCTGAACACCGAAGTTCTGGGTGATGCGGTTTATATTCTGTCGCACCAGTGGATTGCAGCAAAACTGAACGTTGCTAACGGTGCGCCAGTCAGCGATACCATCGCTGCGGCACTGGCAGACGGTGAAGCTCTGCTTGCCTCCTGCAGCATCAGTTCTGCTGATCGTCAGCAAGCCGTTGATATCGCCAGCCTGCTGGATGATTACAACAACAGCGAAGACTGCTCGTACACTGAACCAGAGCCAGATACTTCTGCAGACTATGCGACCGTTAATATCCGCAGCGTCTACGAATATCAGGGCAGCGACATGACTGCAGCCAACGGTGGTATCAGCGCCATGCGTGATCCTTCACTGAATCCGATGGATCAGCGCAGCGAACGCTTCATCCGTGTACTGACTGCAGACAAAGCGCTGATTGGTTACGCTGATATTCAGCCAGATGGTTCCGCTCTGTTTAAAGTACCGGCGAATACCGACTTCACTCTGGAAGTGGTCAACGCCAACCTGAAAGCAGTGGCGAGCAAAAATGCTGACTACAACTATCTGCAGGCAGTGGGTAGTCAAACCTACAACCTGGAGATTGGTGAAACACTGAACTACCAGTCTGGTTCAACTGTTAACCCGGGTGCGGACTCGGCAGGCAGCGCATTTGCCAATACCGATCCTGAGCTGACCGCAACTACTGCCGGCCAGACCATGGCTGAAGTGCTGGCGGATAACACCAGCGGTGCAGTTGCTGTCAGCACAGATGTTCACTACAGCGATGTATGGAGCGTGGGTTACGGTTCAGCCGATATAGACTACAGCTACAGCAACCTGAGCACCCCGGCACCAGCCAGCAGCGCCTGCCTGAATGACTGGAGCGCGGACTGCACTGCCGATATCAGCTACCTGGAAAACATCCAGCCGATCTGGGAAATGGCAGGTCGTGATGGTGAAGGCCGCAGCTGTGCAGCGTGCCACGATAACTCAGGCGCAACCGGACTCGACCTGACCTGGGATGGCGTTGCCACTACCCCGGCCGAGGTTAAATCCTACAGCGAACTGCTGAGTGCCCGTGCTACCTACATGTACCTGGCCAACAGCTTCGAAACCGTCAACGCCAGCCACTGTGCAACCTACCAGGAACTGCCATTGGCCAGCCAGCCAGCGAACGACTGCTTTACCTGTTACTCGCGGGTACTGATGTCCGTGGACGGTGCTCTGGAATCCGCCAACTTCTTCGAAGTATTTGCGGATGGCGATGCGGATGACGATGCCTACATCTTCACCGCAGACGAAGAAGCCCTGAGCTACGACCACAGCGGCATGCTCAGCAAAGACGAACTGCGCATGATCAGCGAATGGCTGGACAAAGGTGCACCTCTTAACTGAGAGCGCATCTGATAATTGGAAATAAAAAACCCGGCAATGCCGCAATGCTGTTCACTTAAG
>NZ_DJIO01000187.1:0-20031 GCF_002433655.1 Thalassolituus sp. UBA6592
GGAGGTAGCCCGTCCGGCGAGAGGGGTAACGCCCCTCTATGAGGACAAGGGGCCTGACATTTTTCAAAAATGCTTAAATAGAAATTTGTGGGACAGCAGTGGCGCATGGGCCGGCTTTTGGGTTGTGCAGCAGATCAGTAGCAAAGCTTAATCCGGGCTCTGTACCTGAATTTCCAGTTCATAACTGGCTGTGCCAAGCACAGAGGACATCCAGACATAAAGCTGCGTCATCGAAGCCGGCACTTCATACACCAGAGTCGCGGAATATGGCTCTGTATCCAGCGGCGCGGACAATTCTTCGCCCTCAACCGATATTTTTTCGCCCGCTTCATCCATAAGAGCTACGTACGCCAGCCCGGTAACGTTACTGGCAACTTCGGCTGTTACGGTCACAATGTCGCCCTCAGCCACATCCACAACAAAGTAATCGTCAGGATCAGCTGATTCATCTGCAACCGTGCTGGTAATCAGGCTGTGGGCTACACCAATTTCCTGAGCGGTCGCATGAGTATCGTTAGGCTCCAGCTCTGTCACCGCCGTCGGCACACTGGCCACAGGCGTTGATACCACAATGGTTGCTGCCGAATTACTCGGTGATGCTGATGTCCAGATTTTCAGCCATACCATGGTCAGGTTATCGACTTCGTATTCCATCTGCTCGCCGGTACCAAATCCGGCATTATCTGAACATGCCAGTTTGTTGCCATCGGTATCAAACAGCGCCATTTGATAGTCTTTATCGTCCGGTACCTCCATCGTCGCTGTCAGCGGCTGACCATCGCTGACGGCCAACTTCCAAATACCTAATGCATCAGCATGCACAATTTCCACATTGATCGCGGCTGTCGCTGCCACATCACGTCGATGCTGCCCGAGAAAAACATCGTCGCAGGTTTCATCTGAGGTAGTAAAAGATCTTTGGTTATCATCGGGATCACCGCTAGTGTCGTCACTGCTGTCATCACTACTGATGCAGGCGGAGAGCATAAAGGTGCTTAAAAACAGGATAAGTAGTTTATTCATAATGTCCTTTTAAACCGGTCAGGTAGGTATGAGCAGCCAGCACTAAAACTGGGGGAGCTGTTCTGAGATTAGCTCAAGGCTGGATAAAGGCCAGACAGAGAAGTGACAGGGAGGATAATGAGAACAAACCGGTTGAAGACAACAAAGAAAGCCAGTCTCTTCAGGGTTCAGAAACAGGGACTGGCTATGCGGGAAAGCTGCGAAAACTGAAGAGTAAAAATAGTCAGCAGCAGCTCACGTCTAATGATAAAAATATAATCAGATGCGAATCAGTCGACCCAGACTTCCTGGCCACGATAGATGACTTTACGTTTCTTTCCTTTGCCGTCAGATGGCTTTGCTGAGGCTGTTCCGTTGTCTTCCGTCACCTGTTGGCCACGATAGACTCTTACAGAAGGCTGTTCCGGTACCCGTCCTGCTTCCTCAAGCGGGATTGAAGAGCCGCGGTAAGTCCTGGTCGCCGGAAACTCAGGATGGACGCTGACACCTTTCTCAGCCAGATGAAGGTAATGATGTGGCGTCAACAGATTAATGAGCTTATTCAGCCACTGGGACACCACCGGATCTTCGCAATCGAGTGCATCGTAAACGACTTCCAGAACGGAAGGATCGTCGAGGTACTTTCCCTGTTGGTATTGCTTACCCGTCACCCGTGAAAGGCTGGCGGATAACGAAAAAATAATACTGCGGGAACCATTGGGAAATTCTAATGCTGCTGAAGGAACCATATCCTTTTCCTTATATTCTGTCGCCGGTATTTTCACACAAGATTCTGAGAACCACTGGTCCATTTCCGACAGCGGTTATGCATCCTGGAATCATATCCAGTAACCGCATCCCTGAAGCTGACAGTGCTGAGCATTCAGCCTGATACAAGCTTCAGGTGGTCACAGTTTGTGTGCGGCGCGCATCCTAACGTCAACAAGCATCGCCGTTAAGTCTTTCCGAATAAAATTTCGACTTTAACAGCTAATGTTAACAATCTGAAAAGCCGTTCATATTCCGATTGGAAATTAAGCATAAAAATTCAGGACAATCCCTGTTCATTATGTGCAATCCAAGAAAATCCGGAACGATAATACAAAAAGCCCTGACATCGCTGCCGGGGCTTTTTCTTAATTCAGCAAGCTGTTAAACCGCCTATAAACGATATTGCTGCATCAGCCCGTTGAGGCTTGTTACGACGCCGGTCAGATCCTCAGTAGCAAGCTGCGTCGCTTTTACGATTTCCGTAATTTCACTACTCGCCGTGTGCATGTCACCAACGTTGTTGGCGATATTCTCTGACACCGAACTCTGTTCGGACGTTGCTCTGGCAATTTCAGCATTACTGTTCTTCAGCGTTTCCATCGCTGCCAGAATCGATGAGAAGGTTTCGCCAACACCGTCGATTAACTGAGCATTTTCAGCAGCCTGCTGGCGGTTATTCTGCATCAGACCTGTCGCCTGCTCCCCACGCTTCTGCAGCCGCTCCACCATGGTGTTAATTTCTTCAGTCGAGGCCTGCGTACGACTGGCGAGCGAGCGTACTTCATCTGCAACCACCGCAAACCCGCGCCCCTGCTCACCTGCCCGTGCGGCCTCAATGGCAGCATTCAGAGCCAGCAGATTAGTTTGCTCAGCAATATTGCGGATAACTTCCAGCACCGCTGAAATATTCTGACTTTCAGACGCCAGCTCAGACACTGCCAGTTCCGATTTTTCAGTAACATCCGCCTGGTTACGGATTTTACCGGATGCTTCGGTCAACAAAGAGGAACCTTTCTGAATGGTATCCAGCACATGCTCGGCATTTTCACGCGCCATATCCGTGCTGTCCGATACCTGACCGGCAGACTGAGATAAATCATGGGCTGCAGCAGCCAGCTCTCCCGCCCGTTTACTCTGTCCGGACTGGATGCTGCCCATGCGGGCGGACAGGTCCGTTAACTGTGACGTTGATGAAGTTACTCTGCGCGCCTGTCCGGACACTTCTTTCATCGTTTGCTGCAGTCTTTCCAGCAACTGATCGAATTCCCGTGACATCTCTCCAAACTCATCGCTGCGGCGGGAATTAAACCGTACGGTCAGATCGCCTTCGCCTTCGGCCAGTTCACAAATCGCAGCGGTCTGCTTTTTCAGTGGGTTTATTACCAGACTGTTCACCAGCAGATACATAACAACCACCAGAACGACGAGCGCGATCATCAGTTTTGCAATTGCAGAGAAAAATGCTGCCTGCATAATCGCGTTCTCGTCAGCGTGCGGAACAGCAATCACAATGTCGTAACCCCACGGAGTGTATTCGCGAACAGTTACATCCCACGGACTGTTCTCGCCGGATATTACTTTATCTACCAACTCGCTGTTTACATGATCTGAATGGATACGTACCGAGCCTTTGGTGTCGCGCAACGCAACAAATCCATTCTGCAAAATCCGGTAGTCTGAAATCGCCTTTTTCAGCACATCCATGTCAGCAGAATAACCGACAAGCCAGATACCGATAGTTTCTCCCGCTGAATTTTTTAACGGCTCATAGCCTGTGAGATATGGCTTACCCAGAATATCGACCTCACCATAGTAAGCCTTCCCCTGACGAATCGCCGCCATAGCTTTACCCTGAGGGGCCAGTTTGGTACCAACAGCTCGCTTGCCTTCTTTCATTACGTTGGTAGAAATACGGATAAAATCATCTCCCTGACGACTGAAGATGGTAGCGGTGCCCCCCATAACGGCTGTCAGCTGATCAACCAGCTCATAGTTACCGGCCAGACCGTAATTTCCCATGTAAAGATTGGTTGCGGGTGTTCCTGACACGGTTACCGGCTCTCCGGAGCGGGCGTCACCCAGCGCCATTCCGCGTTCCTTTAACAGTTTCATCGAACTCTGAACGCGTTCAGAAATAATACCGTTGGTCAGGTCAAGCAGCGTATTCACTTCATTAATGGCCGCCAGTGCCTCCCTTTCATGGCGTTGATCGGCTGTTTCTTTGGCCGTATAGAGACTGATTAATGACAGAACGACACCGAATGCGCCGACAATCAGACCAAGGGTCAGAAGAAACTTTTTAAGCACTGACATAGTGACTCCAGAGCGTTGTTTTTTCTGGAGTATAGAAAGCACTTTGAAGAATTCTGTGCTGCTGGCAGTTAATACAGGATATATATTCAAGTCAGTTCTACTGATAAAGCAAACACCAATTCCTGACCGCTTGGTCAAGTTGGTATTCGCCTTGCTTATACAAAGCGGCATAAATTACCCTGTTGATGACTTTCTGTCTGACCCTTCAGCCCGGACCCAAGGAGATACGGCTTGAATCTACCCGTTCAGCCGCTGAAAAGCGCGCAAGCTGACGCACCATACTGGAACGCCCGGCTGCAACTGGTGACGCGAAAAACGCCAAGAGGCACCAAACTTGTGCACAAAGAACATAAAGGCCCTCTTTATGTGCAAAAGCCATTTTATCCGGAAGGGCCGGACTGCGCGCATATTTACCTTCTGCATCCTCCCGGTGGCATGGTCTCCGGAGATTTCCTGACCATTGAGGTCCGCGCCGAAGAACACAGTCACACCCTGGTAACAACGCCCGGTGCCGGCCGGGTTTACAGAGCGCGCCCGGATGGCCTGATCCAGAAACAACAGGTCAACCTCAGCACCTCCTGTGGCAGTGCGCTGGAATGGATGCCGCTGGAGACCATTTTATTCCCGTCATCAAAAGCTCAGCTGGAAACCCGGGTAGACCTGGCTGCCGACAGCGCCTTTATTGGCTGGGAAATCACCAGCCTTGGCTTACCGGCTAACGGCGTTCGTCTGAACGATGCCGACCAGCAGACAACTCTTAAGCAGGGGCTGAAAATCTATCGTGAAGGCCGCCTGTTGTTGAATGAGCGGCTGAAGCTGACACCAGAAAACAACGAGGTGCTGAACGCCTCTGCCGGATTCCGCGGGCAGCCGGTGCATGGCCTGATGGTTGCTGGACCATTCGCCGCAGACTTACCGTCCAGCGCAATGGAAACGCTTCAGGCACTGTGCGATGAGCACATCGCCGGCGTCAGTATGAACGGAGAATTCTTAACCGTCCGTTGTCTTGGCGACTGCAGTGAAAAAGCGCGATTACTGTTGACGGAAGTGTGGAAAATTGTACGTCCACTGCTGCTGCAACGCCCCGCCTGTGCGCCGCGCATCTGGGCGACCTGACAGATAGTGAATACCATGACAGTGTATTCAACAACCGTATTTACTAACCCGAATTTTAGTTAAGAACCCAAATTTTATTTACAAACAGAGGTGCAGGATGGAATTGCTTCCCCGCGAAAAAGACAAGCTGCTGATTTTTACCGCAGCTCTGCTGGCCGAACGACGTCTCAATCGTGGCCTGAAACTGAATTATCCGGAAGCTATGGCGTACCTGACCATGGAAATTATGGAAGGTGCACGCGATGGTAAAACGGTAGCCGAGTTAATGAGCTACGGCAAAACGCTGCTCAGCGCCGATCAGGTGATGGACGGTGTACCAGAGCTGATTCACGAAGTTCAGGTTGAAGCCACTTTTCCCGACGGCACAAAATTAGTCACCGTCCACGAGCCCATCGTTTAAGGAGAAAAATTATGATTCCAGGTGAAATCATCCCTGCCGATGGCGAGGTCGTTCTCAACGAAGGACGCAAAACCATCACCATCCGTGTTGAAAATACCGGTGACCGCCCGGTACAGGTCGGTTCGCATTATCATTTTTTTGAGACTAACCCGGCACTGTCGTTTGACCGCGAAGCTGCCAAAGGCTTCCGTCTGAATATTCCATCCGGCACCGCCGTGCGTTTTGAGCCGGGTCAGGGGCGTGAAGTGGAATTAGTAGAATACGTTGGTGACCGCACAGTGTACGGTTTCCGCGGTGAAACAATGGGCAAACTTTGAATGGCCCTGTAAAAAATCAATTACATCAGGCCTGCTGAACACCCCACTGCAATGTAGTGAGAGAATGAGTTATCAGGAGTAAGAACACGAAGATGAATACCTGTAAGACTACTGGGCATTCAGCCCAAAGGGTTATGGTTAAAACACCTTCATGCTGTGTTACTGCTCTCTCGCTTAACCCATTAGGCCACGTTCACAGTGCCTTGCCTGAATGCGTTTTAACCTATAACAGGCACTGTTAAATTAATATTTACAGGCCCAGGATCAGGAGAGAATTATGAGCCGTACAATGGACAGAACGTCTTATTCACAGATGTTTGGCCCGACCACAGGCGATAAAGTGCGCCTGGGTGATACCGAATTATTTATTCAGATCGAAAAAGATTTCACTACCTATGGTGAGGAAGTGAAATTTGGTGGCGGTAAAGTCATTCGCGATGGTCAGGGACAAAGTCAGCGCACCAGCGCTGAAACCGTTGATCTGGTCATTACCAATGCCGTGGTACTGGACCACTGGGGCGTAGTTAAGGCCGATGTCGGTATCAAAGGTGGCCGTATTTTTGCCATCGGTAAAGCCGGTAACCCGGATGTACAGGACAATATCGATATCATTATTGGCCCGGGTACTGAAGTGATCGCCGGTGAAGGTTCTATTCTGACCGCAGGCGGCATTGATGCGCATATTCACTTTATCTGCCCGCAACAGGTCGAAGAAGCATTAATGAGCGGTGTAACTACCATGATTGGTGGTGGTACCGGCCCGGCCACAGGAACCAACGCCACGACCTGCACCCCAGGCCCCTGGTATATCGAGAAAATGCTGCAGGGCACTGATGACCTGCCGATGAACTTTGGTTTCCTCGGTAAAGGTAATGCCTCGCTGCCGGCGGCACTGGAAGAACAACTGGAAGCCGGTGCCTGTGGTTTAAAACTGCACGAAGACTGGGGTACCACGCCAGCGTCAATTGATTGCTGTTTATCCGTCGCCGAAAAATACGACGTACAGGTAGCCATTCACACCGATACACTGAACGAATCCGGTTTTGTGGATGACACTATCGGTGCCTTTAAAGACCGCGTGATTCACACTTACCACACCGAAGGTGCCGGTGGCGGCCACGCGCCGGATATTATCCGTGCCTGTGCCTACCCGAATGTTCTGCCATCATCCACCAACCCTACCCGTCCTTATACGGCGAATACGGTGGATGAACACCTGGACATGCTGATGGTCTGTCACCACCTCGACAGCTCCATTCCCGAAGACGTCGCCTTTGCCGATTCCCGTATCCGTAAAGAAACCATCGCCGCCGAAGATATTTTCCACGACCGTGGTGCCTTCAGCATGATTTCTTCCGACTCTCAGGCCATGGGCCGCGTCGGTGAAGTGGTTACCCGTACCTGGCAGACCGCGCATAAAATGAAGACTCAGTTTGGCTTCTTAAAAGAAGACGAAACGCTGGGTGCTGATAACTTCCGCGCGCGTCGTTATATTGCCAAATACACCATTAACCCGGCCATTGCTCACGGTATCTCCCACGAAGTGGGCTCCATTGAACAAGGTAAACTGGCTGATCTGGTGCTGTGGAAACCTGCATTCTTTGGCGCCAAGCCAAGTATGATCATTAAAGGCGGCATGATTGCAGCGGCGCCAATGGGTGACCCCAACGCATCCATCCCGACACCACAGCCAGTGCATTACCGCATGATGTTCGGTGCTATGGGCCGTGCGGTTAACGCTAACTGCCTGACCTTCGTATCGGAAGCTGCGTTAAAAAATAACGTCAAAGAAAAATACGGTCTGCAGCGTGGCCTTGCAGCATGCAAAAACACCCGCAATATCCGTAAATCCGATATGGTGCTGAACGATTGGATGCCAACCATTACGGTTGATCCACAAACTTACGAAGTACGTGCCGACGGCGAGCTGCTCACCTGTGAACCAGCCACCGAACTGCCACTGGCACAGCTGTACAATTTATTCTGAGGAAAGCCTGATGCTGGATGTTTACGAACGTTTGGGCACTCATTGCCATGATCCGGTGTACTGCACCGTCGTGGTGGATTACGAAAAACGTGATCGTGGCCGCCTGCGCTTAATCAGTACCGACGGTGAAGAAGTCCGTCTGTTTCTGGAGCGCGGCAAGCCGTTAATCGTTGGTGAATTTTTAAAAGCCACTGACGGTAAAATTGTCAAAGTGGAAGGTGCCGTTGAAGACGTGGCACACGCCAGCTGCGACGACTGGATTACCTTTGCCAAGGCCTGTTACCACCTCGGTAACCGCCATGTAAAAGTGGAAGTCGGCGACCGCTGGTTGCGCATTAAACCTGACCACGTGCTGGAAGATATGCTGCACCAGTTAGGTTTAATGGTAAGCCATGAGCAGGCGGTGTTTGTGCCGGAATCCGGTGCTTATTCCGGTGGCCACTCGCACAGTCATGGGCACGATGATGATCACGGTCATTCGCATGATCATTCACACGGGCACAGTCATGGTCATTCGCACGACCATTCTCATGGGCATGGCCATTCACATGATCACGGGCATGACCATGACCACTGATTCTGCCCTGCTGAGCACGCCTGGCTTGCTGCGTTTATTGCAGCTTTCCAGCGTCAGCCTGCCGGTTGGTGGTTTTGCTTTTTCCCAGGGGCTGGAATATGCCGTGGAAAAAGGCTGGGTCAGCAATATGAAGATGACCCGTGAATGGATTGCCACGCAACTGCACGAGACCCAGGCATTAATTGATCTGCCGGTATTAAAAGGTGCGATGCTGGCAGTACAGCAGAATGACGAAGCGCGCTGGTGTGAATGGAACGATTTAATTCTCGCCAGCCGCGAAACCCGGGAGCTGCGTTTAACTGACACCGCCATGGGCGAGGCTTTGGTACGACTGTTAAAAAGTCTCGATGTCGCTTTGCCACAGTACGCATTAAATGCAGAGGGCGATGTCAGTTTCGTTGCACTGTATGCCTGGCCTGCGGTGCAATGGCAGATTCCCTATGAATCGGCTGCCACCGGCTTGAGCTGGGCATGGCTGGAAAATATGGTCGCAGCGGCAACCAAACTGGTGCCGCTGGGGCAGACTCAGGCACAACAGTTATTAAGCGATTTACAGACGCTGATTCCACAGACCATTGAAATTTCTCATGATGTGGAAGAAGACGAAATTGGCGGTTCTTTACCGGCAATGGCGATAGCAAGCGCAAAACACGAAACCCAATATACGCGCCTCTTCCGCTCTTAGAGCTGGCTGCATTGCAGCTACGGCGTTGAAAGAAAGATTAAAGAATTTAAGCAAGACTCAGAATTTCTGGAGAACACAATGAAAAAACAAACTCTGCGCGTTGGTGTGGGTGGTCCGGTTGGTTCAGGCAAAACGGCCCTGCTGCGCTCACTCTGTTCAGCCCTGCGTGAACACTACAACATTGCAGTGGTGACCAACGATATCTACACCAAAGAAGATGCGGAGTTTCTGACCCGTAACGAAGCGCTGGAAGCAGACCGTATTCTCGGCGTAGAAACCGGCGGTTGTCCGCACACAGCAATCCGTGAAGATGCTTCCATGAACCTGGCGGCTATCGACGAATTGATGAAGCGCCATGGCGATCTGGATGTGGTATTCGTTGAAAGTGGCGGCGATAATCTCAGCGCTACCTTCAGTCCGGAACTGTCTGATCTCACAATTTACGTAATTGATGTATCAGCAGGTGATAAAATCCCGCGCAAAGGCGGACCTGGTATCACCCGTTCGGACTTATTGGTTATTAATAAAACAGATCTGGCGCCATTAGTAGGGGCCGATCTCAGTGTAATGGACCGGGATGCGAAGAAAATGCGTGGCGAACGCCCATTTGTTTTCTCGAATCTGAAGAAAGCCGAAGGTCTGGATGCCATCATTCAGTTCATCGTTGCTGAGGGAATGCTGGAGAGCAAAGAAATTCCACCGGCCAAAGCCGTGGTATGAGCGGATATCCGCGTCATTAATGCAATAAATCAATTCCGACCAAAAGTGTCTGATTTACACTGAGCATCAATGATCCGGGCATCGGAAGAATTTTTTAAGTAAACTGAATCGATCGGAATACTCCCAAAGGAGAAACATTATGAAAAAACTGCTCATTGCTGCCGGCCTGCTGATGCCAGCTGTAGCTTTTGCTCATCCGGGTCATGAGACCACAGGCTTCGCTTCTGGCCTGGCGCACCCATTCACCGGTATGGATCACCTGCTGGCAATGCTGGCAGTTGGTCTGTTCGCGGCCCGTCAGTCTGGTGCTGCACGCTGGGCAACGCCGGTTGCTTTTGTTGCGATGATGGCCGTTGGTGCATTCGTCGGTACCACACAGCTGCAACTGCCGTTCACTGAACTCATGATTGCTGCTTCCGTGGTTGTATTCGGTGCACTGGTCGCTTTCAACTTCCGCCTGAAAATGGCCAACAGCGCTTTAGCGGGTGCGACACTGGCAGGGGTTTTTGCTTTCTTCCACGGTTTTGCTCACGGCGCGGAAATGCCAGCCATGGCCAGTCTGGCCACTTACGGTGCAGGCTTTATTATCGCCACAGCCATCCTGCACGCAGCAGGTTATGCGCTGGCAGCATTCGGCAATAACAAAGCGGCTGATATGAGCCGTCGCGCAGCTGGTGCTTCCATTGCCCTGGCGGGTGTTGCCTTTGGCGTTGCCTGATCACTGACAACGCAGATTGAAAAACGCCGGCCCGTCCGGCGTTTTTTATGCCGGTAAGATTTACAGACACCCTGCGGATCGTTTGCCGGAAGCTTTCCAGGGGCTTTCTGCCACCTTATTGAGTAACTTACTGAGTACCCCGCTGAGTACCTCAATGACCAGCTTACTGGTCAGCTTATAAAACAGAATAATCACATAAGCATACTGGACAGATGTGTTACTGAGGACGATACTCCCGTCACTATGAAACCTTCTTTGTCAGCGGATTCTCCTGCCGTGGATACCTATTCCACCCCCAGTGACGACCAGCATTATTTCTGCATATTGCACGAACTCATCCCGGATATCGTGATTGATCTGAAATACGCCAGTACAGACAACTTTACCGGTCGCCCGGTGCCTGGTTATGAGAATGCCAGGGCTGTGCTTACCCGTGAAGCAGCAACTGCTCTGAAAAGCGTACAGGATCAGCTGCGTCCGCTTGGATTGGGTTTAAAAATATTCGATGCTTATCGCCCGCAACGCAGTGTTGATTACTTTATGGGCTGGGCAGCAGACAAGGATGACAATCAGGGGAAAGCGATATTTTATCCATCACTGGATAAAGAAGAAATTATCCCCCGGGGGTATCTCGCCTCACCTTCAGGGCACTCGCGCGGCAGTACGGTGGATCTGACGCTGATCCGCCGCAGTGACGACAGCGAACTGGACATGGGTACCTGTTTTGACTTTTTTGGGCCGGCTTCACGCACCGACTATAGTCTCATCAGTGAAACTCAGCGTTCCAACAGAATGTTTCTGCAGAAAATCATGAATGGGTGGAATTTTTCCGGTATCGCGGAGGAATGGTGGCATTTCACACTCAAAAATGAACCCTTTCCCACCCACTGCTTTAATTTCCTTTCCGGAGAAATGGTAAAACCACTGACCGGTCAAGAGCGTGAACCGTAAAGATAGCGGTCATTAAAAGCCATCTTCCCGACTGTTAAGCCTTTGTCAGCGCATGAAAATTTGGCCTGCCTTAAAGCAGACTGTAATGTACGCGCTGCCAAAAATTCCAACATCAGATCAGAGAATAACTATGTCTGAGATTCGTCCACAATACGACCCCGAAAAAGTGCCGGCAGAGCCGCTGTTTGACCGCAAACACCTCATCGTTCTGATCGATGTCATCCTGTTTGCATTAATGTATAACCTGCTGCCGTTTGATCCTAAGGTTGTCACCGGCCTCAGTATTCTGGTCTTTGTCGCCGTTCTGTGGCTGACCGAAGCCATTCACGTCAGCATTACTGCCCTGCTGGTGCCAATTCTGTCCGTTGTGTTCGGCGTGTTTGAAACACCAAAAGCGCTGTCAAACTTCGCCAACCCGATTATTTTCCTGTTTCTGGGTGGCTTTGCTCTGGCTGCGGCGCTTCACGCTCAAAAGCTGGACAGCGCAATTGCCAATAAAGTACTGCAGATTTCCGGTGGCCGTCTGAGCGTTGCCATTCTGTTGCTGTTCGCCGTGTCCGCAGGTCTGTCCATGTGGATCAGTAACACAGCCACCACTGCCATGATGCTGCCTCTGGTACTCGGTATTCTCAGCCAGCTGGATCCGGTTAAGCAAAAACCGACTTACGTTTTTGCGTTGCTGGGTGTTGCCTACAGTGCCAGCATTGGTGGTATCGCGACCCTGGTGGGTAGCCCACCAAACGCCATCGCTGCAGCACAAACCGGTCTTAACTTTATTGGCTGGATGCAACTGGCGGCACCTGTTGCCATTATCCTGTTGCCGATTGCTATTCTGGTACTCTACTGGACCGTTAAACCAGACCTGAAATACAGCTTTGAAGTTGACCACACGCCAATGCAGTGGACGCCTGCACGCATCATAACTCTGGTTATTTTCGCCTTCACTGCTCTGTGCTGGATTTTCAGCGGCCCGCTGAACAAAATGCTGGGCGGCTTTTCAAAATTCGACAGCATCATCGCTATTAATGCGATTATTCTGCTGGCCTTCTTCGGCGTTGTACGCTGGCGCGACATTGAACGCACGACTGACTGGGGCGTACTGCTGCTGTTCGGTGGTGGTCTGTGTCTGAGCTCTGTTCTGAAAGCCACTGGTACAAGCGTATTCCTCGCAGAAACCATTGGTGAACTGTTGAATAATGCAGGCATGCTGCTGTCGCTGCTGAGTGTTGTTTTATTCGTTGTCTTCCTGACCGAATTCGCCAGTAACACCGCCAGTGCCGCCCTGCTGGTACCCGTTTTCGCTGCGATTGCTGAAAGCCTCGGCGTATCACCGCTGGTACTTTCTACCGTGATCGCGGTATCGGCTTCCTGCGCCTTTATGCTGCCGGTTGCAACACCGCCAAACGCCATTGTGTTCGGCTCTGGTCATATCGAACAAAGCGATATGATGAAAGTCGGCCTGCGTATCAACATTGTGTGTATCGTCCTGATCACCTTCTACGCCTGGCTGTTCTGGTAAGTTTTGCTATTGCACTGACCCACCCGGGTCAGTGCAATAAATCCAACCCGGTTTTCCCGGATACCCCCCCCCCTCCCAGTTCGCCCTCTCTGTTTGTTCTTCTCTTATTCCGTTTCCCCGTCTGTTCCATCACAGAAAATCCTGCTGTTACGTTCCTGCTGTTGCATTCCTTCAGAGCAGCAATCGCACAGAAAAAGAATCGCGCAGAAAATCAGACGACACAGGAACATTTCAGCGCACGTGGACAGAAGCCCCTTTAATGTCGATAGCAAAACGACAGACGCTGTAAGGCTGAGAGAGGCAAAGGAATGAATTGCGAAAGAAGAGACAGCTTTTCAGACGGTCAGCTTTTCAGACGGTCAGCTTTTCAGACGGGAAAGTTTTTGAAGAAGGAAAAGTTAATGCCGCTGACATGGAGCAGCGGCAGAGCACAGGCCTCAGGCCTGATAAGGACTTTCGTACACGTCCTCATTGTTATCAGCGTTGCCGAAGATCCGCTTTAGCGCAGACTCAATCCAGCCCTGCTGACGGCCAATAACCTTTTTGACAGACGGAACATATTTCGCGTCTTCCTTGCGGATATGACTGATCAGCCACATCTGTAGAAAGTTACGGGTCCGGCGAGCTATGGAAAAAGGATCACTGCCTGAAACAAAATCCGTCATCATCGCGTATACCTTGCTTTCAAATTTCCGGTGTAACTCGCTGTGGTCTTCCTGTTCCATATAACCAGCTTTTTCCAACAACTCTTCTTCAAACACAAAATGGTCGATAGTATAGCTGGCAAGTTGCTCTAACACAGACAGCACTTCATGGTCCTGTTGCGTTTCAATAGCCTCGGTCAGTTGATTAATGTAATCCACAATATTCCTGTGCTGGCTGTCGATAACATCAATCCCTAAATTCAGATCTGCAGTCCACTCGATTCTTTCCATAGCTACTACCCGACTTAATTATTCTATTTGGACACCAATTTATAGTGTGTCAAAAAATCCAAAATAAAAAGCATATTTACAAAAATATTATTGTAATTCCTGACAGATTAACCCTATTAAAATACTCAGGAATTTTATTATTCCTACCTTAATTGTCAGGCACTACATCCTTAAGAATGATATTATCCTTTAATTATCAATAAATTACCCTTAAGAAATACCACCAGCCTTCCCGCTTATAATAATTAAACGACTGCCAATAAATATAAAATAATGACAATTTTTGTCACTGCCATATCTGTATTCAAATTATATTATTGTATTAATCATACATTATGAACAATACAGCAATACTGTTTCGGACAACGTAATATCCGGGCGCAGTATTGCTGCAAACGTACATAAATGAAATAAATGTATCTGAGAAAGACACCAGGCACACAAACAATAAAATTAAACTTATCAGTATTAAAACAGTGAAATCACTGAAGGCATTAAATCAGACAGTGGCACTGCCAAAAATCCGCTTCAGTGACGAATTAATCCAGTTTTGATTTTTCTTGAGCGTTTTCTTAACAACCGGAAGATAATCCTGATCTTCATGTTTAATGTGCTGAATCAGCCATACTTTCATCGTGTTTTTCGCTCGACGGGCGACCCCCATTGGGTCTGTACCGTTGCCCAACTCCGTCACCATAGCTTCAACTTTCGCTTCAAATCGACGGTGAACCTGCTTATGTGAATCTAATAATGTATATCCCGATTGTTCCAGAAGCTGTTCTTCAAAAGCGAAGTGATCCATGGTGTAGTCACGTAACTGCTCCATCACCAAATAGACACTTTCACGATCACCTGACATGATCGCTCCATTTATATCATTTATGTAGTCAACGATTCTCTTATGTTGGGCGTCGATAATATCAATGCCTAATTCCAGATCCCGGGACCAGATAATCTTTTCCATAAGTACAACTCTAGTGTGAAAAAAACTCGGGTATTTTAGATAAGCGCGTTAGCATTATTTTGATACAGATCAACCACACACCTAGTGTGGTTTTTAACATTTGTAAAGAAACCTGACCAACTCCTGTTCGCACCTGTGATCGATTTCTCTTATTATCTGTTCCATTGTTTTAAAACGTGGATATTTTCAGGACTTATGAAAACTCTGATTACGATAATCACCAGCATTATGTTACTGGCCGGCATGGTTCATACGGCAGAAGCGAAGAAATTCGGCAGTGGTGGCTTTGGCAAAAGCTTCAGCACCACACCTTATAAGAAATCTTCGCCACAGGATGCCAGCGGCAGTAAACAGACCACCTCCCCTACAGCCAGCAATGGCCGTCGCGGGCTGATGGGCGGCATGCTTGGTGGTTTACTGGCCGGCGGGCTGTTTGCATATCTGCTGGGCAGTGGCGCCTTCGAAGGTATTCAGTTTATGGATATTCTGCTGCTGGCAGCTCTGGCGTTTATCATTTTTAAACTGCTGCGCCGTAAAGCGCCGGGTCATGCACAGCAAAGACAGGCATGGGCCGGTGGCGATCCGGGCCATGACAGCAGCCAGCAGGATTTTACCAGCGCTTCCGGCGGCTCAGCCGATCAGAGCGTACCGATGAATTTCCCACCGGGATTTGACGGCGAAGCATTTGCCCAGGGAGCCGAGCAGCATTTCCGCGAGGTTCAGGAAGCCTGGAACAAAGGCGATCTGTCTGTTATTGCAGAATACGTGGCGCCGGAGCTGTATGCCGCTCTGGCACGTCAGCGCCAGAGTATGATGGTACCGCCACAGACCGAAGTTCTGGACCTGAGCGCAGAAATCGTGCGCGGTGATTATGATGATCAGCATGCCCAGATCAGTATTCTGTTCCGCGGCCGTGTCAAAGATGAACTGGAAAAATCAGAAGACGGTATTTTTGATATCTGGCATCTCGAGCGCGACCTGAGCAAAGAAGATGCACCCTGGTTGATCGTTGGTATCGAAGCCGAATAACTGCCAGCTACTGACAGGAGCCCTGCCTTTGCAGGGCTTTTTTCTTTTCCCTGTTACATACTCTGTAAGGTAGCCATGATGCAGAAAGCCCTGATTCTGGTCGATGTACAGAACGTCTATTACACCTGCCGGCAAACCTTTCAACGCAATTTTGACTACAACCGCTTCTGGTCTGAAGTATCAGCAACCAGAGAAATCATCAAAGCTTTTGCCTACGCGATCGACCGCGGAGACAGCAAACAAAACCAATTCCAGAACATCCTGCGTGCCATTGGATTTACCGTAAAACTCAAACCATTTATTCAACGCGCAGATGGCTCCGCCAAGGGTGACTGGGATGTCGGAATCACCGTAGATGCCCTGCAGGAAAGTGACTCAGTGGATGAAATCATTCTGGTCTCTGGTGACGGGGACTTCGATATTCTGGTTAAAGCCCTGCGCCAGAAAGGAAAAACCGTTCATGTTTACAGCGTTGAAAAGCTGACCGCGCAATCACTCATCCATGCCGCCAACGGCTATACGCCAATCACAGCGGACTGGCTGCTCAACTGACGCCACCAGCTACACCTCCGGGATCGATTCCTGCAAAGGAACGGCACCTGTATAGGACCGGCTTCGCTCTGTTCCGCAAGAACGTTTCCCTGGATATCCTTTAATGACACCACTATCAATTCTGGTGCGGACGTTCTGGAAATCCCTGCATTCTGGACTAACATTACTGTTACGTGATATTCCCCTGCCCGGTATACGTAGTTATACCGGGAGATTTTCAGTCCGGAGCCCTAATGCTGTCATCAAGCCTCAGAAACCGTATTCTGGTTAAGCTGGTACTCCCATCCGTTGTTATATTTTTCGGATTGGTCAGCTTTTCTATTTATGAAAGTGCGCAGCAGGCAAAAGCATCTGCTGCAAAACTCATTCAAAGCCAGACCAAAGCCACTGCCCGCCAGGTCGAGCTGGGTAATCAGCAGGCTTTGCACAGTGCCAAACTCATGGCCGAAGCCCAGGTCGCCGGTATGTTCGGCGACCGCGAACAAACACTGAGCTTTACCCACAAGGTTCTGGAGAACCAGCCTGAATTCCTCGGAACCTATATCGGCTATGAGCCCAACGCTGACGGACAGGACAGCGAGAATCTCAACCGTGCAGACTCTCACAGCGACAACGGCCGTTTTCTGCCTTACTGGTACCGTGATGGCAGTAAAATTCTCGCCACTCCTCTGGCGGACATGGAGACCAGCCTTTACTACGACGGCGTTCGCAAACTCTACCAGAAAGAAGGGACACCCACCGGGCTGATTACTGAGCCCTACGTATATGACGGCATGCTGCTGATTGAACAGGTTTACCCCATTGTCATTGATGGTAAATTCAAAGGCATTGCCGGTGTTGACCGCTCTCTGACGTTCCTCGATGGCTACCTTAAGCAACTAACCGGGGAGGATGGCGTTGATCTGCTACTGCTGAGCCGCAACAACCGGGTTATTTCGGCTTCAGTCAACTCAGAACAACTGCGCACCTTGCCCATGAGTGATACTCCATTCGGCCCATTGTTTGACCGCTTACTGAAAGACATGGGCTCCGTTATCGTTGCACCAGATCCGGTAGAGGGTACTGATTATTTCTACACGGCGGTAAATATTCCCACCGGCGACTGGAAACTGATGAAGCGGGTAGCCGTGTCAAACGTCATGACTCCGATTTATCACGATGCCATCAAAAGCTTTATTTTTCTGTTAATAGCGCTGAGCGTAGTTGTTATCCTGGCGCTGCGTTTTACCGGCTCCATCACCCGCCGTACTCAGACGACACTGAATCTTGCACGTAAAGTTGCAGCAGGCGATGTCAGCGATATTCCTGCGAAGAACTCTGCAACACAAAGTAATAGCGACGAAATTGATCAGATGTACAGCAGCATGCTGACGGTTGGTCATTCTTTTCAGCGCGTTGCTCAGGTGTGTGAATCCATTGCCAGTAACAATCTGAATGCCAGAGCTGAACCCGGTTCTGACCGCGATGTTGTCGCCCATTCCCTGAATGCCATGGCAGATAAACTGCAGGCAACTGATGAGCGCACGCGCACACATTCTCAACAGGTTATGCAGAGCAGCACGTCTCAGGCGGACGAAATCAACAGTGTCGCCACCGCTATGCAGGAAATGCACAGCACGATACGCGAAGTATCTTCACTGACCACAGAATCGTCGGAGCAGGCATCAGCATCTGTTGCAGCCACTCAGAACGTGCGGAAAATGCTGGAAGGTGCGGTGTCATCGGTGTCGGCTCTTTCCGGAGATATGGCTGCTACCAATACCACTATTGAAGCTGTAGCCATCAGCAGTGAGAACATCACCAAAATCATCGATGTGATCAGCATGATCGCCGAGCAAACCAACCTGCTGGCACTGAACGCTGCGATTGAGGCAGCGCGCGCTGGTGAACAGGGCCGAGGGTTTGCCGTGGTCGCAGATGAGGTGCGCACACTGGCGGCAAAAACCCAGAGTTCAACTGAAGAAATCAGTCACCTGATCAGTGATTTGTCTGCCAATGTGCGTGAAGCGGTCAGTAAAGTGTCGAAAGGACTGGAGCGCGCCAACGAAACGGTAGAAGTCACAAATAATTCCAATCAGTCGCTTGATGAAGTTGCACGCATGATCGACGGCATCAGCCAGCATATGCTGCAGGTTGCTACGGCGGTTGAAGAGCAAAGTGCTACGACCGAGGAAATTAATCACAATATTTCCCGTATTCGTGATGCCTCAGAAGAGCTGATGGAATTTGTTAAACACGGCTGATAGCAGACAGCTTTTATGAGCACCAGAAAGCCGGCATAAGCCGGCTTTCTTATATCAATTTCAGCAAACCCTGACGATCAATTGTCAACGCTGACCCGGCTGTGACCGAGTATCCACCAGCTCAGTCCGCGGTAAACAAAATAACAGACATATCCGGCGATCAGAGTATCGCTTAAGAAGTGCCCGCCCTGAACAATGCGACCGGCACTGACAATGCCACCGGTAATAATCCCCGCCCACAGCCAGCTGCGACGGCGGAACACCCAGGCCAGAGACATAATCCAGAAACCCATGGCCGAATGCCCACTGACAAAAGACGCACATTTTTTACGCTCACATTTATCAGAAATGACCCAGGCCGGAGTAAAACCACTTTTACCACCAAATTCTTCCACTTGCTTCGGGCGGGCGCGATCAAAGGTTTCCTTAAATACACTGTGCACGAGAATACCCGGGCCCGCCAGCAGACTGACCAGAATAAACACCCAGATACGGCGCTGCCCCTTATCAATACCGTGCTTTACAAACGTAAGGCCGACAGTGATCAGTAACACCGGCACCAGCACATAAGGGACGTAACGAAACAAAGCGTAAATGGAATCGGACAGCGGATGATGATTCAGCGGCCAGCTGTCGGTGGCCGGATCATAAAACCAGCCGCTGACGATCAGATCAATCTGCGGAAACAGAATAAATACAACGGACAGCAGCGCAAAAAACAGCCAGTCAGCGTGTTGCTTCAGCCAGCTCATGACGACCCCATGCAAAAAGATATTGAACGCGCAGGATACCGGTTTTGCCAGCACTCTGCATTTTTCCAACACCCTCAGTACAGCGGACATCTGTAAGTAAAAGTCAGGGCCTGCAGCTGAATGATCCTGGACTGTAACGACAAGCATTTCGACGCTTCACACCCGGTCTCCAGCGATCAGCTATCCTTGGCAAGCACAAACCTTAATGTTATGTTATAACAATCCATTAAAGGAGAATACTGTGCTTCCCACTGAACCCCATGCAAATGACCCACGCCTGCCCGTCACTGTTTTGTCGGGCTTTCTTGGCGCAGGTAAAACCACCCTCCTCAATCACATTCTGACCAACCGCGACGAACTGAAAGTTGCCGTTATCGTGAACGATATGAGTGAAGTAAATATCGATGCTTCATTCGTCCAGAACGAAGTCGAATTTCGCCGCGGCGAAGAAAAGATGGTGGAAATGAGCAATGGCTGTAT
>NZ_DJIO01000163.1:0-158 GCF_002433655.1 Thalassolituus sp. UBA6592
GTTTTAGCCGTCTGATAACACTCAGGCAGCAGAAAAGAAGGTATTGCGAAAGATGATCAGCATTAACAACCTGCACGCCAACGTCGAAGACAAAGAAATTCTGAAAGGCCTCACCCTGAATATTAAACCGGGTGAAGTACACGCCATCATGGGGCCGA
>NZ_DJIO01000163.1:463-12479 GCF_002433655.1 Thalassolituus sp. UBA6592
AAGTACACGCCATCATGGGGCCGAACGGCGCAGGTAAAAGTACCTTAGGCAACGTCCTTGCCGGTCGTGATAATTACGAAGTGACTCAGGGCAGCGTTACCCTGAACGGCAAAGATATTCTTGCCATGGAACCGGAAGAACGTGCCCGCGAAGGCCTGTTTCTGGCGTTTCAGTATCCGGTAGAAATTCCGGGCGTTTCCAACCTGGAGTTCCTCAAAGCTTCGGTTGATGCAGTGCGCGCTCACCAGGGCAAAGATGCACTGGATTCCGTACAGTTCCTGAAACTGGCGCGGGAAAAATGCAAAGCCGTGAACCTTGACGCCAGCTTCCTCAAGCGTGGTGTGAACGAAGGCTTCTCCGGCGGTGAGAAAAAGCGTAACGAATTAATGCAGATGATGCTGCTGGAACCGCATCTGTGCATCCTTGATGAAACCGACTCCGGTCTGGATATTGATGCTCTGCAGGTGGTTGCTGAAGGTGTTAACGCCATGCGCGATCCGAACCGCAGCTTTATCGTGGTTACTCACTATCAGCGCCTGCTGGACTACATCGTTCCTGACTACGTGCACGTACTGGCCAACGGTAAAATCGTCAAATCCGGCGGTAAAGAACTGGCGCTGGAACTGGAAGAAAAAGGCTACGGCTGGCTGGAAAATTCAGACAACGGAGCAGAGTGATATGGCTGAGCAGTTTATTCTTACCCTGCTGCAACAGGCTGAACGCACTGCTGCCCTGCCCCTGCTGAGTGAACTGAACCAGAAGGGCCAGACAGCGTTTGCTCAGGCGGTATTACCTAACCGTAAAACCGAAGCATGGAAATACACGCCGCTGACTAAATTTGCCGCGCATGAATACGCTCAGCCAGGTAACTCAGCCGTTAATGATGAATTAGCCGCGAGCATAGCGCTGGGCAATATTGATGCAGCGAAACTGGTCTTTATTAACGGACAATTCAAAGCGGATTTATCCGACGCCCTGGAAGAAGCTACCCTGTTCTCACAGGCCAACGAAGCTCAACAGGAACTGATCCGTTCCCAACTGGGCAGTCAGAAAGCCGGCAGTGACAATGAGCACCTGTTTAATGATCTGAACGATGCCGCAGTGAATGAAGGCGTACTGGTACACGTCGGCAAAAACAGCCGTCCGGCCAAGCCGGTTCAGGTGGTCTGGCTGACCACCGAAGATGCTGCACCGTTTATGGTGACTTCACGCCTGCTGGTCGTTCTGGAAACCGGCGCGGAATTAACCTTAATCGAACAATACGATTCTGATGATGCTGAACAGGTCAGCTTTACCAATGCTGTCACAGAACTGGCGATCGGTGATAACGCTAAACTGCAGCACTACCGTCTGCAGATGATGCAGGAACAGGCACAGCATATCGGTTCGGTATTTATCGGTCTGAACCGCGACAGTCAATACAACGCGTTCCATCTGGCACTGGGCAGTAACCTGACCCGTAACGATGTTGTGGTTAACCACAACGTGGGCGGATCACACTGTGAAATTAACGGCGTTTATATTCCGCAGAATGAGCAGGTTGTGGATTTCCATACCTGTATCGAACACAAGGTGCCGAACTGCACCAGTGATGAAGTGTTCCGCGGCATTATGAACGACAAATCCAAAGCGGTGTTTAACGGCCGTATTCATATTCATCCGCAGGCACAGAAAACTCTGGCGGAGCTGAGCAACAAAAACCTGTTGCTGACCAACAGTGCAGAAGTGAATACCAAACCCGAACTGGAAATTTACGCCGACGACGTAAAATGCGCCCACGGTGCCACCGTCGCTCAGCTGGAAGAAAAAGCCCGTTTCTATCTGCAGAGTCGCGGCGTCAGCAAGCGTGAAGCGGAAGTTATGCTGAGCTTTGGTTTTATTAACGAATTACTTGAAGCCTTACCCGACGAAGCCATCACCCGTACCCTGCGTCCGGTTCTGGCCCGCCGTTTTGGCCGTGATCAGAGTCTGTCACGCCATTTACTGGAAGGGGTTGATGACTTAACAGGAGAACAGGCATGAGCGATCTGATTGCCACTATCCGTGCTCAGTTTCCTGCACTGAATCAGCAGGTAAACGGTAAGCCTCTGGTGTATCTGGATAACGGCGCTACCACTCAAAAGCCACAATGCGTCATTGATGCGCTGGTGCGTTACTACCAGAACGATAACTCCAATGTGCACCGCGGTGCGCATACACTGAGCGATCGTGCGACCGAACAGTTTGAAAATGCGCGTAAAACCGTGCAGAAATTTCTTAATGCTGAAAAAGCCGAAGAAATTATCTGGACCCGTGGCACCACAGAAGCCATTAATCTGGTGGCCGCTACCTGGGGGCCGCAGAACATCAGCGCCGGCGATGTAATTCTGGTCAGCGGTATGGAACATCACGCCAATATCGTTCCATGGCAGCAGCTGTGTGAAAAAACCGGTGCCACTCTGAAAGCCATTCCGGTGAAAGACAATGGCGAACTGGATATGGCAGCGTACGCTGAACTGCTGACGCCAGCCGTTAAACTGGTGGCCTGTGTGCATGTATCCAACGCACTGGGAACCATTAACCCGGTGGCTGACATTATCCGTATGGCGCATGACATCGACGCTAAAGCTCTGATCGATGGTGCTCAGTCTGTTGCTCACTGGGATATCGACGTGCAGGCTCTGGATGCTGATTTCTTTGCGTTCTCCGGACACAAATTATTTGCGCCGACTGGCATCGGTGCACTTTACGGTAAAAAAGCGCTGCTGGATGCTATGCCACCCTACCAGACCGGCGGTGAAATGATTGAACACGTGAGTTTTGCAAAAACCACGTTCAATACGCTGCCATACAAATTTGAGGCCGGTACACCGCATATTTCCGGTGCCATTGGTCTGGCGGCGGCCATTGATTTTCTGAATGGTCTCGACCGTGCAGCCCTGGCAGCGCACGAAGATGCGCTGATGACGCGGGTAGCAGAACTGACCGAGAAAAATGGCGGCATCCGTACCATTGGTAACGCGGCACATAAAGCCAGTGTCTTCAGCTTCCTGCTGGAAGGTGCTCATCCGGCGGACGTCGGCACACTGCTTGACCAACAAGGTATTGCAGTGCGTACCGGACACCATTGTGCTATGCCGATTATGGACCAATATAAAGTACCGGGTACCATCCGGGCGTCTTTCACTTTCTACAATACGCTGGAAGAAGTGGATGCTCTGTTTAAAGGGCTGGAAAAAGCCAAAATGTTTTTATTGTGAGGGTGAAAGGATATGAATACTGAGACCTTTGATCCAAAAAATGCCGTAGCCACCAGCTACGATCCTAACGAAGCGGCCAGTGTCAGCATGACCGACGCGGCCATCGCCCACGTACGCAAGCAGCTGCAGAAAAACAGCGAAATGGCGGGTGTGCGTCTGGCAGTGAAAAAAAGCGGCTGCTCCGGTTTTAAATACGATATCGAATTCGTTGCACAACCGGGTAAAGGCGATCAGATCATTGAACTGGCTGATGACGTTAAGCTGTTTGTTGCAGCGGATGCCAAAGCTTATGTGCGTGGTACAGAGATCGACTACACCAAAGAGGGGTTGAACAGCACGATTAAGTTCAATAACCCCAATGCCAAAGATCTCTGCGGTTGCGGAGAATCCTTCAGCGTCTGAAGCTATCTGCATTGCTGCTGCAGCGTTGCGGCTGATTTCGGAATACTCACGTACAAACCAGTACGCTCCGTTTCCTCAATCAACCGCGCCTTGCATCAGCTGCTTCGATAACGCTTCAGATATCAGAAGCGCTGCATCCACTGAGATAAGCCTTACAAAGTTGAATAGTCCGGCTTCGATAACGCTTCATGTGATCTGGGCGCTGCATCCGCTGAGATAAGCCTGCAGAGTTGAATAGTCCGGCTTCGGTGAGGCGTAAGATATTCGAGACGCTGCATCGATCCGGATATTTCTGATTCTCGTGTATTGCCGCCGCCGATTATTTATAATGCGCGGAAAGATTCTGCAGGGTGGGCTCCTCCCACCAATCGCCCAACAGATAGATACCCGAACTTCACCACCTGAAACATTACTACCAGAAACGAGGAATTGTATGGAACGCAGAATGGTTGTCGCTCACTCCGAGTGCCCTGCCCGCATGGTGCCTTCAGGCACGCCAACCACCATTCCTGCCGGTAGTTTTGTCACCATCAATCAGGCCCTTGGCGGCAACTACACCGTGACCCACAATGGCAATATGCTGCGTGTCGACGGTACCGATGCAGCGGCTCTGGGTCTGGAATCTGAGCTGATTGAATTTGAAGCCCATGATGACGGCCATGTGCGTAAGGATCAGGTAGAACAGGCTTTACGTACCATCTTCGATCCGGAAATTCCGATCAACCTGCTGGATCTTGGTCTGGTGTATGGCATTGATATTGATGACCGCAAAGTGATCATCCGCATGACACTGACCGCACCGACCTGCGGCATGGGGCCCGTATTGATTTCCGATGTGAAATACCGCGTCGCCAAAGTACCGAACGTTGACAGCGTAGAGGTCGAGCTGGTGTTTGATCCGCCATGGTCGCGGGACATGATGACTGAAGAAGCCCAGCTGGAAGCCGGTCTGTTTTTCTGACCAGACATAACCCGAACGGCTGGCGAATTCATTAACCGGGAAGCCCCTTATCCGGCTTCTGCTTGCTGAAAATCGCCAGATGCCTGGCCTGCGCTTACTTCCTCTCTGCCGCCCTTCCCTCAGTCCTCACCGCGACCACATTTCCCTGTCTTATCTACTGCGTGACAATACTGCAGATATACAGGGTAGCCATCGCCAGCAGTACCAATGGCAGCGCGGTTTTCAGATTCATGATCGCCAGATCACGGGCACGGATACCAAAGCGCGATTGAAGAGTCAGCTGCACACCGGAAAACGGTGAAAAACAAACACCGATATTCCAGCCAAACAGCAGGGTCATGCCCAGCAGAGTGGCATTTTCCACATGCGGTGCAAGAATCCCCGCAGCCAAAGCAACCGTCGTCACCGGATGCATGCCGACGATAGCCAGTGCCACCAGAATGGCTACAGTTGCACAGGATGCAATAAAGCCGAAATGATCCGGCACCAGTTTTAAGCCGAAAGATTCCAGCGCAGACGCTGCTCCGGAAGCAAGAACCGCCGCTGCCAGAAATAAGAAAACCTCACCAGCCATGCGTGGCAGGCCATTGTGAATATGATTGACCAGTTTTTCTCCGGTCTGCCCTTTGAATTTTATCAGGCTGACGATAAACGCAAACAACAGCCCCCAGAAAGTAACAAAGGAAAGCACCGAAATATCCGGCCAGATAAAATGCGTGCTCATAACAAACACCGCCAGCGTCACCGGCAGCCAGAGTTCATTAAAGGTTACTGGAAATCCGGCACAGGAATCAGCGTCCGGATCACGACTGATCTGCCAGGCTGCAATGGCCAGCATGATCATGGCAGCCGGGAAACCAAACAGAATCAAAGTACCTAATCTGGCATCCGGCACGCCAACCAGGGTAATACCCATTGAAGCAAAAAATGGCGACCACACCGCGCAGGCACTGAAGCCCCGCAGCAGCGTTAAAGCCTGTAACGGTTTTAGTGGCCGCTTTTCTGTCAGGCGGTCACCGGCAATCATAACGGCAGAAACATTCATTACTGTTCCCAGCAGATGTACGCCGAACAGGGTTTTTAACAATGCGTTTTTACCTACCGGCAAAGGCTTGTCCACGCCTTCGGGCAAGGCACTGATAATGCGCAGAAAACTGACCGCCAGCAGCATGGCAGTAATGACTTCATTGGCCCCGGCCGCGCGCCACAGAAACTCGCTGTTGGCACTGCGCAATTCCCCAACGGTCAGACCGAGCACACCGACACCCATCAGCACGCCAATCTGCCAGCGCTGGGCTTTTTTTAAATCCGGAATCAGCAAAAACGACGTTACCCAGATCATAATGCCGGGCACAAGGCTGGATACATGGCTACTGAACGCCGATGCCAGCGAGGCAAAAATCGTTAAAAACAGCAGCCAGCCGGCAGCATTATGGCGAAACGCAGAGGCACGGGTCATGAAAAAACCGATAGAGAAAGGGAGATTAAATCAGTCGGATATTATCACACTGCTCTCTTACGCTATCTATCAGCCTGTGGGAAAGAGTGTATCGGGCAGAGGTTACAGCCGCTCAAAGGAAGGAGTATCTGCTATGAACCGGGCGAGCTGATAAAGCGAAAACTGCGAATAAAACGAGAAAAGCGGATGCCAACTGATCATCCGCTTTTTGTACAGGCCAGCGTATCAGGCGTCGGCTTGCGGCTCTTTGGTACCGGCAGGATTAAGATCCAGCAGGTAATGACCAAAGACCTTACCCGCTTTCAGATCAACCACAATGACCATCGCCAGCCCCTGATACTGGCTGTTAACCAGCACATGTTCATAGTCATCACCCATACGGTACACGTGTGTGACACTGCCCTCACGACAATCGGCAATACCGAAATCTTCCGCCGGAATGGCTTCAACGTACTGCCAGAAGTCGATTGGCGGCGTGCCGCTTTCAACACGCAGTGGCGAGAACTGGGTGGCTTTGAATTCTTCTGTGGTTAATTTACGGACTTCCATTAAAACAGGCTCTTCAGTTTGTCTTTGGCTTTATCTTTCAGTTCGTCACGCTTTTCGTCAGCTTTTGCTTCCGCTTCGCGTTTCTTCTGTTCTTCATAGTCTTCCAGCTTGCTGGAAGCCATATCGTCGAGGTTGCTGAGTTTATCACTCAATGAACCGTCCAGCTGATTAATCTGCGCCAGCTCATCGGCATAATCGCCGGTATAACTCTGCAGTTTCTCCTGCAGACCCGCTTTCAGTTTCTGTTCCAGTTCACTTTGTTTCTCTTTCAGTCGCTGATTAAAGGCGCTGCTGAGACGGGAATCGAGATCTGAACCAAATTTAACCTGCGGCGATTTCAGGCTGCCAGAGGCGCTGGCATTCACCGCGAAATGGTCTATGGTCTGCAAGGCGCGGGTCAGCTCTTTGGCAAAGACGGTTTTGCCGTCGCCGGTAAAATCCGCCTGACCAAACTGCACATCGGTTTTCGCCGTCAGCTGGCCGTCGCTGACCACTGCCAGTCCCTGTGCCTGAACCAGTGCGCTACTCAGTTCAGTACCGGCAATACCCAGCTTCATGCCTTTCATTTTCCAGTCTTTAGCGGTCAGCGTCAGAGTGTCATTGAACGGCTTTCTGCGGTGATCAAACACCATATCCATTGTCAGGTCTTCAACATCGTGCAGCTGCGAGCCATTAACGACTACATGCGCCGGACGCCCAAGCACCGCCGGCTGGTGCGTCAGATCCTGAATACTGATCAGCACATTACCGAGGGGCACTTTGGCCGTGATATGCGCATCCCGCAACAGAAAGTCCGGCCATGGATCATCCGACGGGAAGTGAATAAAGCGGCCGTCACGGATACGTTCAGGCTCCGCCGCCTCTTCTGCATCGGCTGCCGCATCATTGCCGGACGACAGGTAAGGAGCCGCCAGTTCATACCAATAAAGTGCTTTGGAAGCCCAGGCACCGGCATCATCCCCTAACAGCAGAGCGGTCAGATTGGCAGCGCCCTGTGCGTTCAGCTGATATTTGCCTTTGATGCTGGAAAGATCCTCGCCCGGTGCGTTTTTCAGAGCGGTCAGCTTGTCGGAAATATCAGATTTAGCATCACTGATCACCTGACGGGCAGCCTGAACCGCTTCTTTATCTGCCTTTATGCGCGCTTTCAGCTCATCCAGCGCCTTCTTACGCTGCTGAAAATCCTCCAGCGAGGTGATTTTGCCGGACAGAATCTTATTCAGTTCAGTTTTGTACTGGTCCAGCGCGCTGCTGTCCGGCACATTCTTAATCGCGTTGTCGATGGCCTGACGCTGGGTCTTATAACTTTCTTCAAAGGCTTTGCCTGCCGCTTCGGTGCGCAGGTTTTCACGCTCAATAATTTCCGCCGCTGATGGCAGCTGATCCATGGCCTGCCCCAGAGCATTATTGCTGCCCGAACTGTCTGCGGAATCTCCGTTTTCGTCTTTTGCCGGTTTGTCTTTTTTCGGCAGCGCGCCGGAGGTTTTCCGCGGCGTATCAAATTCCATACCGTCGATGCTGAGCTCACGGATAATGGCTTTGCCCAACAACAGAGGAACAAACTCCAGCTCAGCACTGGCCTTGCTGAAGACAAACAGGTTCTGCATTGGCTGCTGTGCATCAGCAACGCTCAGATTATCGATTTCAAACCCGATAGGGTTCAGCGTCAGCGATACATTGCCCGCTTCTACTTTGGCGCCGGCGATATCCGAACCAACGCGTTCAATTGCCATTTTGGCCAGCGGCCCGGCTGCCAGAAGAAAGAAAGCGGCCAGCAAACCCACAACCACAACAAAGCCGATCAGTCCCGGCCAGCGAATCCATTGTTTCATCTGATTACTCCGTCAACGACTGATACAGGCCATAGAAGCGGCTGGCTTTGACCAGTTGCACGACTTTCAGCTTACTTACCCAGCTCAGCACACGGTGGCGGTAAAGATTTATCAGCACCCGGCTCAGCAGCAGCACCGGTACAAAAGCCACCAGGCCGATCACCAGTCCACCTAACACCAGTGAATGGTTAAACGCCGTCATGCGCCAGAAGTCACTCTGATACAGTGCCGTCCAGGTATCCTGCAGCCCGGGATTCATCAGCAGGCTCTCGCCAAGGCGCGCAGCATAGGGATCGGTAAACCAGGCAATCAGTGAGAAAAAAGCGAAGCCAACGATAAAAGCGCTGAAATTGATCCGCACCACCAAGGCAATCAACAGAATCAGCAGGTTGTGAAAACTGAACGTTGGCGTCAGCGCAACGATAAGAGAGAGGGAAAACGCTGCTGCAATCTGCCCGGGAGCAGATTCCGAATTGAGCGCCTTCAATAATTTGGCCAGCACATCTAACATAACATTTCCCGCGTTCACTGCATCCATAAGAAAGCCGTCGCTACAAACGGCTGATCGCCAATTCCGAGTCAACGGATGGCTCTGTCATCGGCAACAGAAACTATATCAAGTTCCCCGCCACGCTTCATCGCCCACACACGAGCCACAGCAGAATTGCCTGTTCCGCATTCTGCTGCACAAACGCTGACCATCCGACGTCACATGAAAGACCAGCCTGCAGGTTTATCCTGTGCAGTAATTGAACAGTCCGATAACGCAAACAAAGCCGTCTTTTGCGATTGTTAACAAAGACCCGTTGAACAACTGACAGAGACAGCGCTTATCAGCTAAATTTGTTACACAAATGAGACGATCAAGTACCAGCTCGAGTCTGTTGCCACTAATTTTGACTAGAAAACAAGCGGCTTTGTAAGGAAAAAGCGAAAAAATGGAAGGATTTGTCAGTAACCAAAGTGCCTTATATTGTACCGGTGCGGTCAACAATCCATTCCGAACCTCTGCCCTAGTCACTGCCCTTGCAAACCGCTATAAATTCTTATTTGCAACTGAATGAAGCAGGCAGGCTAAAGGCAATGCCCCCTGCGCTCAGAAACTGATTTCAATTAAGCCTAACGGTCACTTTTATTATGAGGACATTATGGGAACTCTAGTATCCACTCTGCGTCTCCGGCACATTGCCGCAGTCAGTGCACTAATCACGGTATTAGCCGGCTGCGGCGGACAGGAGTCCGGCGGTGAGCAGGGAGGCCAGGGACAACCTCAGGCCGCTGCTGTCGGTTATGTAACAGTTGGCAGTGAACGTCTGGAACTGACCGACACTCTGCCGGGTCGTGTGTCCGCATACCGGATTGCCGAAATCCGCCCACAGGTAAACGGTATTATCCTCGAGCGTTTCTTTGAAGAAGGCGCTGCGGTCAAAGAAGGCGATAAGCTCTATCAGATTGATCCGACTCTGTACAAAGCCAACGTTGAAAGTGCCAAAGCGCAGCTGGCTGTAGCCAAAGCCAATGCTTACGCTGCCAACCTGACCGCCAAGCGTTACAAAGAACTGTCGAAAAAATCCGCGATCAGTGATCAGGAAGTGGATGATTCCGAAGCGAACGCCAAACAGGCTGATGCTCAGGTGAAAGCGGCTGAAGCCGCTCTGCGCACCGCCGAAGTGAACCTCAGCTACACCGAAATCAGAGCGCCTATTTCCGGCATCATCGGCCGTTCCACCATCACCGAAGGTGCACTGGTTTCCGCACAGCAGGCCACACAGCTGACTGTGATCCGCCAGCTGAAGCCAGTTTACGTCGATATCAAACGCCCGGCGGCGTCACTGATCCGCATGAAAAATCCGGATCTGTCACGCGACGTGACCGTAGAACTGGATGACGGCACACCATTCGCTGAAACCGGCAAACTGCAGTTCTCCGATGTCAGTGTTGATGAAGGCACCGGCAGTGTGAACGTGCGTGTACTGTTTGATAACGCTGATGGCACCCTGTTACCTGGTATGTTCGTACGTGCCCAGGTACCAAGTGCTCTGATTGAAGAAGCCATACTGGCACCACAGGCCGCAGTTGTCCGCCAGGCGACTGGTGAGACCGTGGTTTACCTGGTGACCGAAGACAACACTGCGGTAGTGCATAACGTCAAAGTGACCCGCGCTATTGGCGATAAATGGCTGGTTCAGTCCGGACTGAGCAATGGTGACCGCATCATCGTCAGCGGTCTGCAGGCCGTTCAGTCCGCACAGCGTATGGGCCCTCCGGGCGCGCCTGTTGCCGTAAATCCTGAAGAAGCCACTCGTTAAGGAGTACCCTGAACCATGGCTAAGTTTTTTATCGACAGGCCCGTCTTTGCCTGGGTGATCGCTATTCTGATCATGCTGGCTGGTGCCATGTCTGTTCTGAATCTGCCGATTCAGCAATACCCGACGATTGCTCCGCCATCGATCCGTATTGTTGCCCAATACCCTGGCGCTTCTGCCGATACGCTTGAAGAGAGTGTGACGCAGATTATCGAACAGAACATGACCGGCATCGACAACATGCTGTACATGGAATCGACCAGCAGCAGTGCTGGCCGTGCCACCACCACCCTGACCTTCGCTCCAGGTACCGACCCGGACATTGCGCAGGTTCAGGTGCAGAACAAACTGCAACTGGCCGAGGCTCTGCTGCCTCAGGCTGTTACCCAGCAGGGTGTTAGTGTGACCAAAGCGTCCACGTCCTTCCTGATGGTTGTTGGTCTGATTTCCAAAACCGGTCAGATGGACCGTTCTGATATCGCTGACTACGCCAACAGCTATATCCGTGACCCTCTGTCACGTACCAAGGGTGTTGGTGAAATCCGTGTATTTGGTGCTCAATACTCGATGCGTATCTGGCTGCAACCAGAAAAACTCAACGCTTACAACCTGACCCCGGTTGATGTTACTTCCGCCATCGGCGTACAGAACAACCAGTTCCCGGCCGGTCAGCTGGGTGGTTCACCAGCCGTTGAAGGTCAGGCGATGAACGCCACTATCATCGCCCAGAGCCGTCTGGAAGCGATTGAGGAATTCGAAAATATTCTGCTGAAAGTGAATACCGATGGTTCTCAGGTCCGTGTGAAAGACATTGCCCGGGTAGAATTGGGTGCGGAAAACTACCAGGTTATCAGTGAATACAATGGCAAGCCGGCCAGTGGTATCGGTATCCAGTTAGCCAGTGGCGCCAACGCGCTCGATACGGCTAACGGTGTGCGGGCAAAAATTGATGAGCTGTCAAAGTTCTTCCCGACCGATCTGGAAGTGGTTTACCCATACGACACCACGCCATTCGTCCGTATTTCCATTGAGGAAGTGGTTCAGACACTGATCGAAGCGGTCATCCTGGTGTTCCTGGTGATGTTCCTGTTCCTCGGTAACTTCCGCGCAACACTGATTCCAACCATTGCGGTGCCAGTGGTACTGCTCGGTACCTTCGGTGTGATGGAAGCCTTTGGTTACAGTATCAACACCCTGACCATGTTTGGTCTGGTGCTCGCCATCGGTCTGCTCGTGGATGACGCCATCGTGGTGGTGGAAAACGTTGA
>NZ_DJIO01000163.1:12781-13103 GCF_002433655.1 Thalassolituus sp. UBA6592
CATCGTGGTGGTGGAAAACGTTGAGCGGGTTATGGAAGAAGATAACCTGCCGCCGAGAGAAGCGACGAAAAAATCGATGGAGCAGATCACCTCAGCTCTGGTCGGTATTGCTCTGGTACTGTCTGCGGTATTTGTTCCAATGGCCTTTATGGCCGGCTCCACCGGTGCCATTTATCGTCAGTTCTCGCTGACCATCGTATCCGCCATGGCGCTGTCCGTACTGGTTGCCCTGATTCTGACACCGGCACTGTGTGCCACCATTTTGAAACCGGCTCACAAAGGTGAACTGGCGCATCAGAAAGGCTTCTTTGGCTGGTTTAAC
>NZ_DJIO01000162.1:0-43092 GCF_002433655.1 Thalassolituus sp. UBA6592
AACTGTGGGACAGCAGTGGCCTGATGGCCGTTTTTTTTATGTTTGTTACCCGCCATCGGTTGCCGCTCTATTCCACCAGAACAGAACGTCGGTCGAGCTCGCCACTGCCGTCCATAACCACAATGCTGTGCTGCCCGGTTTCTGCAAAACGGTAATTTATGGTCTGCACTTCGCCACCACTGGCAACGTAGCGGCCATCAATAAACCAGTCCCGGACGCCACGCCCGCCTAACGCCCGTAAAGCAATTTCCGGCATAACGGTACTGCCGCCACCACTACTGCGACTGGAGCGGATACGCAGATCATCAGCGATACCAATAATACGCAGCGGTTCCAATGCCAGCTGTGGCGGCTGAGCACAGCGCGGGTCCGCTGGCGGCAGCTGCTGACGCAAACGCTGCGACAAAGGCACCCAATGCTCCAGCGAACGCGGCCACAGGGCAATTACATGGGGCGTACGCTTGCCAACATCACATTCACTGTCCACCAGCAATCCCTGCTCGCTGGTCCAGAAGGTCAGCGGGTTGCGCCACAGACCATCGGTTGCCGCATCGGTTAAGGTCGGTGGTATCTGGCCATTAACGATCTGCGCCTGCAGGCTTTGCAGACACTGATCCGCCGGAGTGCTTTGCGCTGCCCGCCCCAGAGGCCAGCAGATCATAGCGGTTGAAACACCCGCCGGTGCCGGTGCTGTCTGCGCTTCTGACTGCAAGCGGTCGAACAGTTTGAACAGCACAGGTAAGGCACTGACAGCGCCATAATGGCCCGGCGACGGCGTACCATCCGGTCGGCCGAACCACACGCCGATGGTGTATTCAGAGGTCGAACCAAGCGCCCAGGCATCACGGAAGCCGTAACTTGTGCCGGTTTTCCAGGCAATAGCCGGAGCCTTGTGGGTGACGGCAAAACTGCGTACCCGATCCGGCCTTGGGCTGCGTAACATGTCCGCCGTCACCCAGGCTGCCTGTGGCGACATCAGCCAGCGTGACGGCTGTAGCTGCTGCTCTGCTGCATATTCATAACGTAACGGATACACCTGACCATCGTTCATCAGAGCCGAATACAGCGTCACCAGATCCGCCAGCGATAAACCACCACCGCCCAGCGCCATCGACAGGTTGGCTTTGCCTCCGGCAGTGCGGTAACGAACCCCGGCATTTTTTAAGGCTCCGTCAAACGCCTGTGGAGTCAATGCTTCCAGCACCTGAACAGCGGGCAGATTCAGTGAGCGGCGTAAGGCATCGGTGGCTGACACCGGGCCGGAAAATTCGCGGGTAAAGTTTTCCGGCTGGTAATCTTTTAAATAGCGCGGCACATCGCGCAATAAACTCTGTGAATGAATCAGACCTTTATCGATGGCTAACCCATAAATAAATGGCTTCATGGTGGAACCGGGAGAGCGCTGCGCCTGCACCATATCGACATGACCAAAGCGGCTGTTATCGGCAAAATCAGCCGAGCCTGCGTAAGCAATGACTTCATGACTTTGATTATTCAGCACCAGCACCGCAGCAGAATGGGCCTTTGGATATTGCTGGATTTCCTGGCGCAGAAAATTCTCCAGCTGACGCTGAACGTCACTGTCCAGTGTGGTTTTTATCAGGGATTTATGCGGGTATCTTTCACGCAGGGTACGTGACAACAATGGCGACATTTGCGGTGTTTCCGGCTGATAAGCCAGTACTGCTTCCAGTAAAGCCTGCTGATATGCGTCGCTGCTGATAACGTGAAAATCCCTTAACCGCCGCAGCACTTTATCGCGCGCTTTCCGCGCCCTTAGCGGATGACGGTCCGGGCGCAGATAACTGGGCGCCTGAGGCAGCACCGCTAACAAAGCACTTTCTGCCAAAGATAACTGCGCCGGTGATTTATCCAGATATAACAGACTCGCCGCACCGACGCCTTCAATCACGCCGCCCATCGGTGCGTAATTCAGATAGAGGGTAAGAATTTCATCTTTGCTCAGGTGCCATTCCAGCTGCAAAGCGCGGAATGCCTGCTGCAGTTTGCCGGTCAGCGAACGGGAATGAGGATAAAAACGCCGGGCCACCTGCATGGTCAGTGTCGAACCACCCGAGACCACGCAACCACAGCGCCAGTTCTGCCAGGCTGCACGCATTAATGCCAGCGGGTTAATCCCGGGGTGATAATAAAACCAGCGGTCCTCGTACTGAATCAAGGCCGCCAGATAATCACTGCTGACCTCAGCAGACGTGACCGGATAGCGCCATACACCATTTCTGTCAGCGAAAGCGCGCAATGGTCGCCCGTGACGGTCAACCACCAGCTGGGCAAAATCCTCACGGGCGGTATCCGTTAAATGCCCGGCATCCGGCACATCCATGGGCCAGATCAGGTCTGCGCTTTTAAACAACAGCAGCACGATCATTATGCTGAGCTGCAGGCCCATAACAATCCACGTTATGCGCCTTGCTAAGCGACCTGCTATGAACAGCTGCTGCAATCGGGATATCATTCTTCCCGCACCTTTTTTGGGTTCAGATCCAATTTTCAGTCAGATCTACTGCCGGTTTACGGCTGACTGACAGTCAGAATATCGGGTGTGCTACCCACGGCCCGGATTTCAGGATCGTACATATCTTCAACCAAAGGTGCCGGCACCTGATAATTGCCCGGCGTTACCGCACGCACCAGATAGAAAATATTGGTAGCGTCGTAATAGGCAGAGTCAAAAGCCGCAACAAAACGGTCATCACGATATTCCTGATGCAGAACCCGCGATTCATTCCACCAGTAACTGATTGGCCGTTGATCCACCATCACTTCGTCCAGCTTCACCGATGCATTCAGATTCTGATTTTCCAGTTCAAGTCCGGCAGGCAACAGATCAATCAGCATCAGGTCAGGACGACGATAACGGTCAATCGGTTTAATCCTTACCTGCACCAGCATCAGTTCACCAACCTTCATCCGTAAAGCTCCATCATCCGGCGTAATTAACTGGCCGTCGGTGGTGAAATAACGACGTTCAATCACCAGCCCATCACTGGCTGGCGGTGGCGGCAGATCACTGTGGCCTTGATAAGCCAGAGACACATACAGACGTTTATCACTGGTATTGGTAAAGGTCAGCCCTTGTGCCAGTTGGCTGCCGCTGATCAGGCGGGTGAAAATGCCTTTCTGATCCAGGGTTTCACCGTTCGCATTGCCTGCTGCGTTAATTTTCAGCGTTCCGCTCCAGGGATCGGTATTCAGTAATTCAATGGCCGCCATAAAGACGCTGTTGCGTTCCTGGGTACTCAGATAATTGCGCTGATTTAAGGTTTCAGCCAGCGTCATGGAACGCTCAAAGGCATAACTTTTATCCAGCCCATAATGCATCAGCAGACGCACCACCTGAGCCGTGTCACGCACGTTTGAGCCATAATCGCCGATATAAACGTCAGCGATGCGGTCACTTTGTTTCAGACGGGTAAGCAGCTCTGTGGTCAGCTGACTGTCACCCATCAGATGCGCCGCAAGTGCCAGATGCAGCACCGGCAGCGACGGTGAATCGGCCAGCAGTTCTTTCGCCAGACGGCGCACTTCCGACAATGGCGCCTGCTTATGACGGGCCAGCACATAGGCGGCATAGGCCTGATACGACTGGCGATACATTTCCGGACGGCCACTCCAGCGCTCCTGGAATGTTGCCCGGCTGCGCACGTATTCACCCAGACGTTTCAGCGCTTTGCTCAGCATGTCTTTATCAACGCGCACGCCTTTGTCCTGCGCGTCGGTGAGAAAATCCGTAGCGTATGCGGTCAGCCAGTGCTGTTCGTATTCGTCTTTATTGCTCCATAAACCAAAACCGCCATGGGTCATCTGACGTTTTACGATACGGTCCATGCCGGATTCCAGCGCATCCTGACGCTGACGTCCGGTGGTATTGCCAAGGCCCATTGCTTTGAGCTGAGCGTCATCGGCGTATATCCACGGCCAGGTCGAACTGACCGACTGCTCCAGACAGCCGTACGGATAATGCAGAAGATTCTGCAGGTGATTACGCGGATTCAGGTTCACCGAGGTATTTACTGACAACGAGGCTTCCAGTGATTCCGGACGCATATCCGCAAGGTCAGCGGCGGTTAATGTCAGCTGTTCACCGGGCTCCAGCATCTGGTCTTTTTTATAGGTCAGTGCCGGATTGGCATTGCGGCTGTTGAGTTTCCAGTGACGTTCAAGACGATAATCTCCGCCATCACTCAGCACCATACCAATATCCATCTGACCAGCCGGATATTCCGCACGGATCGGCAGAATTAACGTCTTTTTCGCACCATCCGCCAATACCAGCTGCGTCTTTTCAGCGTCTTTATTTAATACACTGATTGCCCCTGAAGTGCTGAACGCCACGTCCAGCGTCTGCTCTTTACCGCTGAGATTGGTGACATCCAAAGCCACCATGCTTTCATCGCCCACGGCAATAAAACGCGGCATCGAAAGCTGGGTTACCACAGGCGCCGCCAAGGTGACTTCCTGTTCCAGATTACCGTAACGGTTACTGTCGAAAGCAACCGCCATCAGCCGCAGACGACCATTAAAGTCCGGCAGGTTCAGCGCAATATCTGCCTCACCATTAACAACATCCACGACACCGGAAAACAGCGAAACAATCTGTACTTCAGAACGCGCATTTTTACCGCCACGCGACAGTGCGTCGGCGTCACCACCGTATTTCAGCGTCGCCAGGCGATTATCATTCAGATCAATCAGCTTGCTGTACATATCACGGATATCAACCTGATAACGGCGCTGAGCGAAGAACCAGTCAAACGCATCCGGCGTTTTAAAATCCGTCAGCGACAGCACACCAACATCCACCGCCGCCAGTGTCACCCAGGCTTTCGTCACCGGCGCACCGGATTCATCGGCCACTTTTACTTTGGTGGTTACCTGCTGATCAGGTAGCCATTTTTCCGGCGCATCCACGCTCACCTGTAAACGGCGTGGCTCACGGTTCAGCGGCAAATGAATCAGCCCGATGGAACGGGTTGGCGTAATACGTTCTTTTTCGTCAGCTGGCTGCAGATGCACAACACTGATGTAAATATCGTGGCGCTTCCAGCTCTTATCCACCGGAATATTGACCGACATACCTTCCGCCGGAACGCTGACCCGGGTGCTCCACAGCAACTGATCACTTTCCACCAACACCAGACTTTCGCCCGCTGCCGGCGGCACAATATTCAGCTGCGCGACCTCACCGGCATAGTATCCGCCTTTATCCAGCGCCAGCGTCACTTTATCCGGGCGCGCGCCCTGTTCACTGTCGGCAGAATCTTCCCAATACCAATACCAGCTCTCACCCGCATTAAAGGTCATGCTACTCACCAGACCGGTTTGCGGGTCCTGAACTTCAATCCGGTAACTGCCATATTTAACCGGCAGCATGACTTTGGTTTTTCCGTCTTTGCTGATATCCGTGGTCAGTGTCAGTGCATTAAATTCACGGTCAGTGGTTTCCATATACCAGCCACGTGAGGACTCATAACGCCAGTGATAACGACGGTTCATATTCACCAGCCGCACTTTGACTTTATCCGCTGCGGTTAACTGACCGTTGCGGTCACTGCGGATTAATTCAAATTCAGCCTGGCTGTTGGCGGGCGCGTAGTCTTTAAAAGCCGGGCGGATACCAATTAAGGCATCGGCCGGTAACACCCGGGCGCTGTAACGGCGAACCAGCGGACGACCACCACTTTCATACAGACTGCCGGTGATATTCACCGCCAGTGGCGTTTTTGCATTCTGCCACTGGGATTCCAGCTGCAGCTGATAACGCCCATCGGCATCCAGCTGGCCGCCCTGCACACTGAAATTCTGGTTATTGCTGCGGTCCAGACTGTCACCAAAATAGTAATCCGGGTATTGCTCAAACGGATGTGCCAGCTGAGCAACCCGTACGGTGGCATCAAAGCGGTTGCCGGCAGCCGGCGCGCCGTACAGGTATTCACCCAATAATGGCAGCGTCAATGTCTCTGCCGGTTTAACAAACAGTGGCTTTGTTTCGCCTGGGTTAAACGTCAGCTTCAGACGCTCTGGCATAAAGTCTTCGACTTTAAAGCGGTAAACCACACGGTTATCGCCTACGCCTTCCACTTCAAAGCGCCAGTCACCGGTCTGCGCGTCATCACTCAGCGGATATTCATACTGGTAGTAACCGGCGGCGGACGACTGCAGATTAATGTCTTTTACTTTCTGTCCGTCCGGGCGAATGATGCGTGCTTTCAGCGGCTGACGATTTAATGACTGGCCATCCTCATCGCGCAACAGAGCGGAAAACACAGCCGTTTCGCCACCGCGGTAAATATCCCGTGGCGCATAAATAAATAATTCCCGGCTCTGATACGGACGATCGGCCAGTTTAAAATCTGAGAGATCCAGTGCCGCGTTATCCAGCGACACGAAACTGACTGAATCATCCTTACTCGCCACCAGTATCTGCCCCCACTGCTTTGAGCGGCGGATTTTAATATAGCCCTGTTCATTACTGGTGCCTTCGTAGGCGACTGAACCGTTAGCATTTAACAGGCGCACCTGCGCCTGACTGACAGCTGCAGGGTTCTCAAGGGAATTCAGATAGACGTCAAAATGATTATCGTAGGTACGGATCTGCATGCCGATGTCCGTAACGGTAAAATACGTAACCGATAACTGACTGTCGAATTTCCCCGGACGCTGCATAATGGCGATATAAACACCCGGTTGCTGCAGGGCTTTAACATTCTGCACTGGCAGGTTCACTAACCGACGCTTATTTACATCATCAGTTAAATGATAGCGACCTTCGTATACCGGATCAGAAAATCCTTCCATTTCGTCCAGACGGTAGTAGCGCTCACTCAGTCCGTGACTTTTCCAGTTAATAAAAGCTGCCAGGTCATTGGCCTTGACGCGCATAAAATTCACCGTCACTTCCGGCGTATTTAATGCGTAAACCGGTAAACCCGTATGCAGATTCAATGGCAGAAAATGGCCATTACTGGCAAAGCTGGCACTGGCCTGCAGACCGCCGAAACTGATGGTCTTTTCTGCCGGGGTATGCAGAGTTTCGCCATTGATCGCCGGTACGCCGGTAGCCACAGAAACTTTATAGGTGGAATCCGGCTCAACCTGATCAAAATATGCCGTACTGCCATCGTCAGACAGCACCCAGCTGCCTGACGAAACCGCCCAGCGATTGGCTGCTGTCTGTTTTTCTACGGTGAAATACGACTGAATATTTTTGCTGGCGTCGACTGGTACAGAAAAGGTGACGCCAATTGCATTGCCATCGTCGTAACTGGCATCACTGATATCAGCCACCTGCTGTGGAACCCCGGCGTAAATTGCCTGCAGATCTTCAGCTTTAACGGTTTGCCCATCCTGTTTTTCTGCTGTCTGCTGCACAGTCTCTGCAGTGACAGTGACAGAGGCTTCAGCGCTCTGCACACTAGCGCCATCCTCTGCCCCGGATTTTTCAGCAGCGGCTTCTTTGCCGGGATGTTTACTGGCGGAGTCATTATTATCACTGCATCCATATAACACGGCTGAAGCCATCAGCAGTGCAGATAATAATGTGCGGGGTAGGCGGATCATGACTCGTTCCTTGATTTTTACGTAAATGCTTTGGGGCGCACTATAAACGTCCGGGCCAGTGCTGGCTATGACATCCGTCACGGGTGAAATTCCGTTGCGTAATTCAACATTTTGTTTCAGTGAAGTTTATCAATACTGGCTATAGTTAATCCGGTGTCTTTCCATCCTGTTCATTGACTGTGGGTGCTGTTTTGCCAGCGATTGCCTTGATTCGTCCAGCCCTGTTCCCCCTGCTCTCGCTGCTGCTGTGCTGGCTGGCATTGCCGCACCTCAATACCTGGGCAGATGATTACGGGATACTGATTCTGGCCGCGCCTTTTATTCTGGCAGCGCTGTGTCTGTTACTGGCTCAGGTATTCAGTCAGGGCCGTATCGGACAGATGGCTGTTCTGACCATTGCCAGCTACAGCCTGATTCAGTGGCAGATGCAGTCCACGCTGGATGATCCGGAAACCTGGTGGCTGTATTTCTGGCTGACCCTGCTGTTTCCGCTCAACACCCTGTTTGTCCGCTTCCTGCCGGACCGTCGTCCGTTGTCGCCAGAGGGTATGCTGTTTCCGGCACTCCTGCTGCTGCAGGCAGGTCTCCTTTTGTGGCTGCCACAACATATGCCTGCACAGATACCCACTCAGAGGATCAGTGAGTGGGTACTGACTTTTCTGCGTCAGGGCGATGATCCCTTATTACCACTGCCGGCCATGTTCAGCTTCGCCATCGCCGCCATTCTGTTGTGTGTGCGACTGCCCCGTGAGCGTGACATTCCGCTGGCCTTTGTTGGCCTGCTGATTCTGCATGGGCTGATGTTCTGGCAGTTTGATCAATCTTATATGTCGGCGCTGACAGCAACGCTTTCATTGCTGCTGTTGCTGGCGACGCTGCTGATCACCAATCATCAGCTGGCATTCATTGATGAATTAACCTCCCTGCCGGGCCGGCGTGCGCTGATGAATGATCTCAAGCACCGCCATGGTCACTATCTTCTGGTGATGGCAGACATCGACCACTTCAAACAATTTAACGATACCCACGGTCACGACACCGGCGACCATGTACTGCGTCTGGTTGCCAGTCAGCTGGCGAAAACCCGTGGCGGCTGTCGTGCCTACCGTTACGGCGGTGAAGAATTCACCCTGGTGTTTCCTTCAATGGATGCCATCGATTGCCGTCCGTTTATTGAAGCCACCCGCGAACGCATTGCGGCCTATCCACTGGTGATACGCGATAAACAGCAACGACCAGCCAACAACCGCAACGGTAAAAAACAGCGCGGCAGAAACAGTGGTCAAAAAGCCCTGCGCGTTACCATGAGCTTTGGTGTCGCGCGGCGTCAGAAAGGGGAAACGATTGAGGCCGTGATGAAACGCGCCGATAAAGCGCTTTATAAAGCCAAGCAGAATGGCCGAAACCGGACGGAAGATGCGGTATGATGGCAGCCAATGTGCCTGAACTGCCGAACTAGTCCATGAACAAAGAAATACGTACCGAAATATTTACCCGATTACGTGAGCACAATCCGAATCCGCAAACCGAGCTGGAATACACCACGCCATTCGAACTTCTGATCGCGGTACTGTTGTCGGCTCAGGCGACGGATGTGAGCGTTAATAAAGCCACGCGCAAACTTTACCCGGTCGCCAACACACCGGAAGCCATTCTCGCGCTGGGCGAGGAAGGTCTGAAAACCTACATCAAAACCATCGGTCTGTTTAACAGCAAAGCAAAAAACGTCATCAAGCTTTGCCAGATTCTGATCGAACAGCACAACAGTGAAGTACCGCAAACCCGCGAAGAACTTGAAGCCCTTCCCGGTGTCGGACGTAAAACAGCCAATGTTGTGCTAAACACCGCGTTCGGGCAACCGACCATCGCAGTGGATACACACATATTCCGGGTGTCTAACCGCACAAAAATAGCCCCGGGCAAGGACGTGGATGAAGTGGAAAAACGCCTGATGCGCGTGGTTCCCAAAGAGTTTCAGCAGGATGCCCATCACTGGCTGATTCTGCACGGACGCTATGTCTGCGTTGCACGCAAGCCTAAGTGTGGCGCCTGCATTATCGAAGACCTGTGCGAATACAAACAGAAAACATCTGACTGAGAGAGCTTATGAGACTTTTACATACCATGCTGCGCGTCGGCGATATGGACCGTTCAATCAAATTTTACACCGATGTTATGGGCATGCAGCTGCTGCGCAAACACGATAACGAAGAATACAAATACACCCTGGCGTTCGTCGGCTACCAGCCGGAAAGCGAAGGCGCTGTAATTGAACTGACTTACAACTGGGGCACCAGTGAATACGATCTGGGCAGCGCTTACGGCCATATTGCGCTGGAAGTGGACAATGCCGCTGAAGCCTGTGAAAAGATCCGCAACAACGGCGGCAAAGTCAGCCGTGAAGCCGGCCCGGTAAAAGGCGGCACCACGGTGATCGCGTTTGTTGAAGATCCCGATGGCTACAAAATCGAGCTGATCGAGAAAAGCGACGACAGCGACACATTCTGACGTCAGCCATTAAAGCGGAAGTGCAGCACTTTAAGGCCACGGCCCGGCTGCGCTTCGGCAAATACCTCAGGGTTGGCTACCCGCTCGACAAAACGGCACTGAGGTGCGTGTTCAGCCACCTGATCCAGTAAGAAGTCTTCACCCAGATCCGGGGCATTCAGGCACAGCAACAGATCGGCGCCTGGGTTCATATACTCCGGCAAACGGCGCAGAATCTTGGCGTAATCACGGCGGATATCCACGCTGCCCTTCTGAAACGTCGGCGGATCACACACCAGCAGATCGTAAGGGCCGAACTTTTTCACCCGTCCCCAGGATTTAAACAGGTTCACACCTTCAAATATTACCCGTGAGACATCCTGCCCGTTCAGCCTGTGGTTCTCCCGGCCGTGGCTCAGGGCCCCTTTGCTCATATCAATGTTTACGACTTTAGTCGCACCACCAGCAATCGCCGCAACCGAAAAGCCACAGGTATAAGCAAACAGATTGAGCACATTGCGCCCTTTGGCATGCTCCTGAACCCAGCGCCGGCCATTGGCCATATCAAGAAACAGCCCGGTATTCTGACTGCGGTTGAGATGCAGCTGATACGCCAGCTGATGCTCATGAATCACCATCTGCTGGGGCATATCACCATGCAGGCATTCAAACGGCGCACCGGCCCGGCAACGGTACTGCACCACCACCTGCAACGCCCCCACCAGCTCCACCAGAAGCGCCGCCAGGCCGCGTAGTTGCTGGATTTCTTCTTCCGCATACAGGGTAATCAGCGCCAGTGGACGGTACCAGTCGATATTGATGTGCTCCAGTCCTGGCCAGCGGTGTCCACGGCCATGAAACAGCCTCTGCGCATCCTCGCCCACGGGCTGAACAAATGGCACTAATGATAAATTCAACAGTGATTCCTCATAAAAAAGAACGACATAGTTTACCAAATACTGTCGTTTATTACTTTTTCCACTGGCGCTAACCCAGTAAACATGCGGCTTGCAGCGGGAATTGAAAATAGTTGTCAATCTTCTGCGCAAATGCTTTCTCACAGAGAATAAGTGAGATACTATGACTGCGTTGGAGTTATAAATCGGTAGCTTCAATGCATTGGCGAGTGCCTCATATTGTAAGATATGCAAGATACTGGTCGATAGCGGCATAGATTGATTATCCCCGGCTCTGCCGGCCAGTATCGAAAGTATGCCAGTTAGTTAAGCAAATCCGGTCCGAGACCGGCGCACTACTCAGGAAAGTAAGCATGGCAAATTTAGTTGAAGGCACCGTTAAATGGTTCAATGACGAAAAAGGTTTCGGTTTCATTGAACAGGATTCCGGTAAAGACGTATTCGTACATTTCAGCGCTATCAACGGTTCAGGCCGTCGTAGCCTGATGGAAGGCCAGAAAGTGACTATGGAAGTTACTCAGGGTCAAAAAGGCCCTCAGGCCGAGAACGTTACTCCAGTTTAATTCGTTAAACTGAATAGCGTTTTCGCATAAGCCCGTATCCCCGGATACGGGCTTATGTATTTTAGCCTCCCCAAAACAAAGGCTTGCCCCTCCCCTCTGAGCTGATACTCTAGGTATTGGTATTTATTCATCATTGCGGCTTTAACCCAGATGATTGATCAGGGCGAACTTTTCGACATCCCCAGTCCGTGCAAACGCATCTGTGTGACCAATAACCGTGGTTACTGCAAAGGTTGCTTCCGCTCCCGCGACGAACGCCTCAATTGGCTCAAATACTCAGACTTTCAGCGCCAGCTGATTATCAATCTGTGCGAGAAGCGCCGACTGAAAGTTCTCAGCGCCAAACAGAACCCTCAGACAGAAGAAGATGCTGACGAATGGATCCCACAAGCGGATCTGTTTGCAGAGCTTCCAGACAATAGAGAAGCCATTGCAGCAGGAACAGAAAGCCCCGTGCATTCTGAAGCTGAGACCCTGCAACCGGTTGCTACAGTCCCGAATACGTCAGCGCCTGATACCTCTGAGGCTGATATCTCTGCGCCTGATACGTCCGAGCCTGGCACTTCTGTATCTGAGGCAGATCTGACTTCGTCCGGCCAGATACAGACCGGACTGTTCAACGAACCTGCAGACACAGCTCAAGTCACGGCTGAACCTGCAGAACAAAGTACACAGCGCTCTGCTGCCAACGCTACCTCCTCAGCTGAAGAACGAATAGCAGACGAAGAAAAAGCAGAAGCGCAGATTGAAGAAACGGCAGAAAAGAAACTCAAAGAAAGCAAAGCGGCCAGACGCAAAACACGCCAGCCGCAGCCCGGTGATGATCAGCTGGATATGTTCAGCTGACTCAGGAAGTGACCGCTTCCGGCGGAACGATTTCCAGCCATTGCAGCGTTTTTGAGGTCAGCTTCGTTGGCCGGTATTCGGCACTGACCCAGCCTGCATAATCCGATGATTCAATGCAGTTAAATATCACCGAAAAATCCAGATCACCGGTACCCGGCTCACCGCGATGGGGAATATCCGCAAACTGAATGTGGCCGATATGTTCACCGTTGTGTTCAATAAATTCGCAGACTTTGCAGCCCATCAGCGACATATGATAAACGTCAAACTGAGCCTTGATATGCGGGTGTTTAAGCTCATTAATAATATCCAGCATCTGCTCGCCGGTACTCACCAGAAAATCAGGCATATCCCGGGTATTAATGGCTTCAAATGTGGTGGTGATATTAAACGGTGCCAGGCTGTCAGCGGTTTTTACCAGATTCTTTTTAAACGTATCCAGATAAAAGACGCGCTTATTTTCATCCGTACAACGACCCGGTAACACGTTAACACAGGATACTTTCAACGCCCGTGCGTAAGCCAGACACTCAACCATTGCCGCCGCATATTCCGCCGTTTTACCGGGAACAGCGGCCAGACCTTCGCCACCCTGCATAAGATCGCCGGCCGGCAGGTTAATCAGCACACACTGAAGATGATTTTCCCGCAGTGCCTGCTGAATATCCAGGATCGGTGTGTCGTAAGGAAACTGAATTTCTACCGCGTTGAATCCGTCTTTACGGGCTGCAGCAAAACGCTCCAGAAACGGCAGTTCGGTATACATCAGTGATAAATTAACGGCGAGTTTCACCCGTCTTTCTCCGAATACATTGTGACCAGAGTACAGGGATCACGGTCGGCGTTCCCCTGCGCTGCAAATAAACGCATTAACTCTGCGCCGAGACCGGCCATTGGAATGGCACTTTTTGTTGTGCAGGCCAGATCATTGGCCATATCGAGATCTTTTAACAGGGTTTTTACATGCCACTTCACCGCATCAAAATCCCGCTCCGCCATACGCGGACCGGTTAACTGCAGCGGAATGGAATCAGCAAATCCACCTTTCAGCGCCTGCGGTATGCGCGCTGCATCTACGCCTGCTTTTTCCGCCATGGCCATAACCTCAGCCATCACCAGAACATTGCAACTGACCAGCATCTGATTACAGATTTTGGTTACCTGCCCGGCGCCGGTCTCACCCATGCGGGTTACCCGCTGCGACAGTGGCGCCAATACGGGGCGCAGACGATCGATTAGGTCCTCATCACCACCTGCCATAATCGCCAGGGCGCCCTGCTCGGCACCGGCCACTCCGCCGGAAACAGGGGCATCGACCCAATCAACAGCGCACTTTTCCTTCAGCCGGGCGGCCATATCGCGGGTCGCAGCCGGATCGATACTGGAGAAATCCACCACCACCTGACCGGCTCGCGCGGCAGATGCGATACCACCCTCGGCGAACACAACGGCATCAACCGCTGCGGTATCCGTCACGCAGATCAGCAGTATGTCGCTGTGCGCCACCAACCCGGCAATATCCGCTGCGACTTTCGCCCCCGCCTGAGCCAGTGTTGCGGTCTTTTCCGGATTACGGTTCCAGACCGTAAGCGGGTAACCGGCGGCCAGCAAACGCCTGCTCATTGGTACACCCATAAGGCCCATACCAATAAAGCCAAGTCGTGGTTTCGTCATAAGAACTCCGTTGTTTCTTCCAATAATATCAAAGACTTAGGACAGGTCTAAGATAAAAGTGCCATTTTTCCAGCGCATCTGGCCAATCCCGGCGCCAGCCTCTTGCCACTGCACCAATCTGTGGACGCAGATTTTTACAATATTCGCGGTTGATTCTTTCACCCAATGACATTTCCTGACCTATGCTGATTATCAGGTAACCAACGGATGAATAACTATGAGTATGGCCACCATCTTTGCCGAATCCCGCACTTTGCCGCATATTCCAAAGGTTGTGCAGGAACTGATCGAAAGTTTCCGCGATGATAACGTTGATATTGATGATATCAGTAAGAAAGTAGCGAGCGACCAATCTCTTACAGCCAAAGTGTTACGACTGGCTAATTCAGCCCATTACGGTGTGTCGCGCACTGTATCCAACCCACATGACGCCATTATGTTACTGGGCTTCAGTACCTTACGGACCATGGTGCTGGCGTCCGGTGTCAGTGGTGCATTTAAGGCGCCGGAAGGCTTTGATCAGAAGAAGTTCTGGCGTCAGTCCTTCGCCGTCGCAGCCCTGTCGAAATGGATAGCGGGTTATGTACCCGACGGTGAAAAAGAGACGGCCTTTACCTGCGGTATGCTGCATTCCATCGGATCTCTGCTGATCCGTATCGTTTTACCGGAAGAAGCTCATCGCATCGATGAAGCTGAGTCGCTGGGCAGTAAGCGTTACAGTCTGGAAAATGGACAACTCGGCTATAACTCAGCGGATGTCGGCGCCGAGCTGGCTAAGCGCTGGAAGTTTCCGCAGGAAATGCAGCAGGCAATCCTGGAGCAGGACTATCCGGATCAGGATAAGCCTTACAGTAAGATGGCAGGCATTCTGTATATCGCGAAATTCCTCTACAACGCCCATGAAAGCAATATGGATGAAGAGCAGATCAAGGAGGGTTTTCCGGTCGAAGTGGCCAAGGCCGTCGGCATGGATTTCAACCGCGCCAGCACTGATCTGAGCGCGGTTAATGATCTCAACTCTGGTCTGGATGCGCTTCTGGAATAAAGGCTGCCTGTATCGCGTCGCCGCTGCCGAACCACTCACGGCTGCGGCGCACCCTTTCCTCAACGGGCAGATGCGTATCTGCCTCACTGAGTGCGTCAATACGCTGCAATCGCGGCAACAAGCCAGTACCGTTAGCCACCTGAATCGCCAGTCCGGGACGGGCATTGAGTTCCAGCAACATTGGGCCATGACGGCGGTCGAGCACCATATCCGTGCCCAGATAACCAAGGCCGGACACGTCGTAGCATTTTGCTGCCTGCTCCAGCAAAACTTCCCACTCAGGAACCTGAAGCTCTTTCAGAGCCCGTCCCGTATCCGGATGATGAGTAACGGTAACGCCATTCTGCACTGCATTCAGGGCACGTCCGGTGGCGATATCAATACCAACGCCCACAGCCCCCTGATGCAGGTTAGCTTTGCCGTCAGAACTGCGGGTGGATAGACGCATCATTGCCATCACCGGATAACCGCGACAGACAATCACCCGGATATCCGGCACACCCTCAAACGAATACTCAGAAAGCTGCTGATCAAACTCAATCAGCTCTTCGATTAAAGCAACGTCCGGCGTACCGCCGAGACTGTAAAGACCGGCAAGAATATTCGATGTATGGCGCTGAAGATCAGCCAGCGACAGATGGCTGCCACTGTTTTTAATAAAGCCACCATCGCGTTTATTCAGCACCAGAATGCCTTTTCCGCCACTGCCTTTGGCCGGTTTAATAGCAAAGCCCTGTACGCCGCTGAGGATATCCCCCAGGCGGTTGACGTCATGCTGACTGCTTATCGCACCGATCAATGCCGGCGAGGCAATGCCGGCCTGTTGCGCCAGCATTTTGGTTTTGAGCTTGTTGTCTACCAAAGGGTAGAGACGGCGTGAGTTATAACGGCTTATATAACCGACGTTACGCCGGTTCATACCGAGAATTCCGCGCTCTTTAAGACGCCATGGCCAGGTCAGCATCACTTGCTCCCGAAAGAGGCAAAGCGACGCAGTTCCAGCAGACGATAACCCGTGTAGGAACCGATCAACAGCACCAGAGCCAGAATAACCAACTGAATACCGATGAAATTAAAGGTCAGATGACGCACCCACGGATCATTCATCGCCCAGTACGCAAGGACTGCCGTCAGCAGGCTGCCGCCACCCTGAACCATCACCTCGTGACCGCCCTCTTCCTCCCAGAGAATCGACATACGTTCAATGGTCCAGGACAGAATAATCATCGGGAAGAAGGTGATCTTCAGACCTTCCGTGAGCCCGACCTTATAAGACAACACACTGAAGATACTGATGATGGCAATCACGGTAATAATCACCGAGGTTATCCTCGCCACCAACAACAGGTTAAGCCGCGACAGATAACTGCGGATCAGCAGACCGGTCGCCACGACGATCAGAAAACCCACCAGACCAGTAACCAGCGATGTCTGAATAAATGCCAGCGCGATCAGTACGGGCATAAACGTACCGGAGGTACGGATGCCGATCAGCACGCGCAGAATACAGACGATCAGAGCGCCAATGGGAATAAGCAGAATCGTTTTGAACATCGCCTGCTCTTCGATCGGCAGACTGTGAATGGAGAAATTCAGAAAATCGTGCTGACTCGACAGGTTTTCTGCAATGTTTGCATAGGTCGATTCTTCACGTTTGATCATGGAAAAACGCACGCTCGAATCGCGTCCGCCCATAACATCCAGCACCGGCGCGCCATGTTGCTCCCACAGCAGCATGGATTCCGGCTCACTGGTCAGGGTTTCCGTCGGCTCGCCCGGAAGCTGAAATACCTGACTGCTGTCACCCGACCCCGACCACACGCGCAGCATGGTTACCAACTGCTGACGGCGGCGGCCATCTTCCAGCGGCAGACCGTATACCAGAGTCGATGGCACACGGGCTTTGTTCAGCATATCGGCAATCAGTTGTGGCAGATGATCAGAAAAATGGGTCTTTAACAGCAGGGTATCCTGATCCGGATCCTGATCACTGAACCGTTTTAACAGTTGGCGGGTGAGACTCAGGTTATCCGCCGAGGTTGAGTAAGCACCACTCAGTACACTGTTAACAGCCGTCGCATAGGGTTCAGGCCAGCTTACAGCGCGGATTTCCGGCGCGGGCATGTTTTCCATCGCCGGCATCTGACTGACCAGAACCTCGGCACGGTAAAACAATTCCTGACGACCGTTGGCAGCCCTGATGGTCCACTCGGCGCGCGGGTCATCCCCTTCGATAAAATTCAGGCCATAGCCCGGTGAAGCACCCGCTTCTTTTAACAGGGTAAAACCATCCTGATCAGCAGGTCTGGCCATAGACACCCGCACCGGGTCGCCATAGGCAGTAAACTCCACACTGGCTTCCACCGACCAGATAGTCTGCGTTTCGCCATACATCAATGGGACTTCGTAAACCCAGTGGCGGTGCAGAATTAAAAAGATACCGACTACCAGCAGTACGGCGACAATGATATACAGCGGTAAACGCGGTAATTTAGCTTGCGACGGCAACGCCACTTCTTTTACTCCTGCGGCTCAGCCGCCTGTGAATCTTTCGGCTCAGCTTTTAGCACCTGGCTACTGCTGTCGTCTTTGTCCGTGTCCGCATTTTTGGCATCCTTTGCCGATTTTTCCTGCTTTTGTTTCTCTTTTACGGGCTGCAGGGTTTTCTTTTCCGGTTTTGGCTGATCCGGTTCAAATTTTGGCTGCACATATTGTCTGCCCACATCAATGAGAGTGACATCGCGCAGGAAACTGCGGCCCAACAGAATCGGATAGGTCATCTGTGAGCGGTCAGTCAGGGAAAACTCGGTATCGATCTGCAGGTTATTACCCAGATTCACGGTCAGCATAACCACCGGACGGCGGTCGGCTTCATCCGAGGAGGCCTGACGAATTCTGACGTGACGGGACAACGGTGCCTCAACCCGGATCGGCTCAGCTTCATCATCGTGCTTAAGGTCGAAGCGAACCCACTTATCACCATTACGTTCAAAGCGCTCGATATTCACTGCGCTTAAGGAAGAAGTAGCAGCGCCACTATCGACCCGGGCTTTGTAGTGATGACCCGGTGGCGAAATATAAATCCACTCGGTGGAGCCAACCAGTACACGGCCATCCAGTTTATCCGCCGCGTCACCGGCGACCGCCGGACAGTCACTGTTGGCAAACGATGGATTAGCTGCAGTCAGAGCCTGAACTTCGCTGCTCAGTTTCTCAAACGCAGCCGCCTGCTGACTGAGCTGATTGCGGGCGTCATCAAGACCAGAGCACTCAAGCACCAATGAAGGCGGGGTTTCTGGTTGTGGCTGGCCCTGCACGGCTTCTTCTACGATGCCGCGGATTGAATCATTGGTCACCGCAGTGTGGTTGGGTGATGGCCAGGTGGAACATCCCGCGCTGCTCAGAGCGAGGATAGCAGTAAGGGAAATGGCTGCCCTTGAGGGCATAACAGCCTCCGGTATATCTTCAGGTTGACGGCATTTAACCACAGAGTAGTTATAAGCTGAATATGGGGTATTTACTTTCCGCCGGGCCAGATTGGTCCAAAAACGGAACAGCAGCCCGCTATGACAGGCGCACACAAAAAAAGCTCCCGAAGGAGCCTTTTTGAAACAGCCTGTTTCAGACCATTCACGCCATTTGCGACTGAATATAGTTCTGCAATCCGATACGGTCGATCAGCCCCAGCTGCTGTTCCAGCCAGTGAGCATGATCTTCTTCGGTGTCATCCAGCAGCTTACGCAGCATATCACGGGTCACGTAATCCTTGACCGATTCGCAGTAGGCCATGACCTCACGCAGATGAGCGACAACCGCGTACTCAAGATCCAGGTCCGCTTTCAGCATGGAAGGAACATCTTTACCGACGTTGATCGGCTCACGGGTCACCATGTCCGGAATACCTTCCAGAAACAGGATGCGTTCGATCAGATCAGATGCATGATCTTTCTCTTCTTCAAACTCGTGATTGATGCGCTCATAGAGCTTGCCAAGATCCCAGTCCTGGTACATGCGGGAGTGAATAAAGTACTGATCCATGGCGGTCAGCTCACCGGCCAGCAGATCATTCAACATCTCAATAACTTTCGGATCGCCTTTCATACTTAATCGTCTCCCATCTTACTTTGCAGGTAATTCTGAATGCCGGAATGCTGAATCAGATATTGCTGGCTTTCAATCCAGTCCAGATATTCTTCTTCGTATTCCAGGATGTCTTCCAGCAGGTCGCGGGTCACGAAATCGCGGACCGATTCGCAATAGGCTATGGCTTCTTTCACTGCTGGCAGCTGTTCGAGAATCTGGTCCATATCGCACTGCAGCATTTCTTCCGGCTTTTCGCCAATGCGCAGACGGTTCAGTTTCTGCAGATTCGGCAGACCTTCAAGAAAAAGAATCCGTTCAATAATAGCGTCAGCCTGTTTCATATCCTTGATGGATTTTTTGTAGGCTTTTTCATTGAGTTCTTCCAGGCCCCAGTTTTTAAACATTCGGGCATGGAGAAAATATTGGTTAATGGACGTGAGCTCGATGCAGAGAATCTGATTCAGATACTCATTTACCTTCGGATCGCCTTTCATTATCGTTCACTCCTGTGCTTAATTGCAGACAGTCTATGTGCAGGTTCCAAACCGTGCAAGAACATGCAATATCTTTTACTTATCTTTTGTATAAAGCCTGACCATAAGCGACGACAAAGCCGCTATTGACTGAAACATAACAATCCAATACGGAATTTATAACTAATACAAATCAGTCGCATTATTAGCAGATCTTTTTGTCAGAAATATAACAACACCTGATAACTGTTTATTTATGCGTTTATTACTGTACAGTTATCGATCCGGTTTCATACCAATATTAAAACTGCCGTCAGAATGAAAGCAGGCAACCTGCTGGCGTTTTTTACCAATCAGAAAGGGCTCATCGTCAAAGAATAAAAAGTTTTTCCAGTGCTCACGGAAAACTTTCCAGCAGGTCTGAACCACGTGCTCAGCGCTGTAGCAGAAATAGACGACGGTATTATCATCCCAGCTCATATGCGCGGCGATCAGCTCCGGCAACTCATTGCTGTCGCTATCCCAGGCTTCCTGCCAGTTCCCCTGTTCGGTCCAGATGCCATTTCGGGCTGGCCAGTCATCGCCAAGAAAATGGGTCGCATGCGTCGCTTCTTTACTGATGTACTGACGCCAGATCTGCAGCGCACTGTCCGCTGCCAGCGGACGGATTTCTGCCAGAGCATCAGCGCCCACCGGCAACTCGCGATGACGGAAGATCCAGCCCTGCTTATATTCTGACCAATCGAGGTAATTCATAGTGTGTAGCCTGATGAAGATCACTGCAGACTAACATTTTATGCGGTGGGAGAAAAATGTGGCCCGGCCTCAATTCAGCCCTGACTCAGCCCTCGACGCGGTTACGGCCCTTACCTTTTGCCAGATACAGTGCCTTATCTGCGGCATGCACCAGCTGAGATGTTGTTGTGCCGTGTTCTCCGGTCGAGGCTATTCCGGCAGAAAGTGTAAGCTGAATGCGTTCAGCGCCATTTTTGAACGGCGCCTGTTGCAAGGTTTCACGTACAGCTTCAGCTAACGCGCGTGCGCCCTCACCATCCGTATGTGGCATCACCAGCAGAAACTCCTCCCCTCCCCAGCGCATGAGAATATCCGAACGACGGATACGCGACGTCATCATGCCTGCAGCCATGCTCAGAGCGCGGTCTCCCACCGGATGGCCATAGGTGTCATTGATCATTTTGAAGGCATCAAGATCGAACAACGCAATGCTGAGCGGATGCTGCTCGCGGTTAGCCAGCTGCAGCTGCTGCTCAAAGGCAATGTAGCCGGAACGACGGTTGAGCAAGCCGGTAAGCTCATCCCGAGTGGCCATGCGGATCAGCTGCTCTTCCATGACTTTCTGCGCGTGAATATTCCGCACCATACCTACGATATGCCGGGCTTTGCCTGTTGTATCCCGGGCGGTAACATGGCCACGGTCATGGATCCACACATAGCCACCACCGCGTTTACCGAGGCGATATTCCAGATCGTACCGGTCACGGTCGCCGTTCATGTAATGCTCCAGCTCCGACATGACCCGCGGGCTGTCATCCGGATGAATGCTGTTTTGCCAGCTGAACAGGTTATGGTCTATTTCATACGGACCATACCCCAGCATGCGTTTCAGAGGCATAGAGTAAAAGACATCATCGCGCGCGACATCCCACTCCCACATGCCATCGGTGGCTTCATTCAGTACAAATGAAAGCAGTGGCTCACGATTGCCAAGGCTGGTACTGGCAGCAGCCCTGGGGGTGATATCACGGACAGAAAAGAGCAAAGCCTGCGCCCCCTGCCAGTCGATGTTTTTTATGATCTCTTCGGTCGGATAAGCGTGGCCGTTTTCGCGCAGATACCAGCTGTTCTGCACCAGCAGACCTTCATCCGCAATCCGCTGACGAACTGCCTGCCAGTGGCCGGCATCAAAATCGTCTTCGCGGTAAACATAGAGAGACTGACCGACAATCTCATTCCGGGACTTTTTCAGTTCACGACAGGCAGACAGGTTACAGCCGACGACGACAGCAGTGTTCGCCGCGACGATATAAATTGCTTCCTGCAGACAATCGAACGCCGCCATATAAGTGCTGACGTCCTTATCACGGTTATCCAAGTGCAACCCCGGTCAGGTTGGATGAAACGGGCACAGGCCTGTGCAGGCCCCGACTCTGAAAGAATAGTTCAAACGCACAAAAAAAGGCCACCTTACGGCAGCCTTAATTTTAGTTTCTTATCACTAAAACCCGCGACACAGTCAACTGAGTACGGGTATACGAATAAAATCCGCTGAACATCAGTCCTTGAAAGTGTTCTGAGCGATAAATGCCTGAACCTGCTCCAGATCCGCTGGCATCACGTTAAAACGCTCTTCACGGCTCATCAGATCGGCCAGATGATGCGGCAGTTTTGGCATATCAAAGCCCCCACGATTCACGGCATCCTCGAACTTAACCGGATGCGCAGTACCCAGAGTCACCATCGGAATATTCGGGTTACGGCGACATTCACGCGCAGCCTTCACACCGATCGCTGTGTGAGGATCCAGCAGATAACCGGTTTCCGCAAACACTTCTTTCATCATATCGACGGTCGTGGCTTCATCTACCGCGTAGCTGTCGAACAGCTCACGGGCACGGGCCAAACGGTCTTCATCCAGTGAAACCACGTCTTTACGTGCGCTCATACGCTGCATCAGTTCAGCCAGTACCGGACCATTGCGGTCGTACAGGTCAAACAGCAGACGTTCAAAGTTGCTGGAAACTGCGATGTCCATAGACGGCGTAATGGTGTGCTGCAGCGGGTGCACTTCGTACTGATTTTTGCTCATCAGACGATGCAGAACATCATTGCTGTTGGTGGCAATGATCAGCTGTTCAATTGGCAGACCCATTTTCTTCGCCATGTAACCGGCAAAAATATCGCCGAAGTTACCGGTTGGCACAGAGTACGCCATGGAGCGCAGCGGGCCACCCAGATTCAGGCTGGAATAGAAGTAGTAAACGATCTGCGCCATGATGCGCGCCCAGTTGATGCTGTTTACTGCCACCAGCTTACGTTCGCCACGCAGGAAATCCTGGTTGCCGAAGCTGGCTTTGACCATATCCTGCGCCTGGTCGAAGTTACCTTCGATGGCGATGTTGTAGATGTTATCGCCGGTCACCGTGGTCATTTGACGACGCTGTACTTCCGATACCTTACCGTTAGGGTGCAGGATAAAGATATCCACGTTGCGGCAGGCTTTGGTACCTTCAATCGCTGCGGAACCGGTGTCACCGGATGTGGCGCCCATGATCACAACTTTCTCGTTGCGACGCTCCAGTACGTAATCCAGCAGGCGGCCCAGCAGCTGCAGAGCGAAATCTTTAAACGCCAGTGTCGGACCGTGGAACAGCTCCAGTACGTATTCGTTGTGATCGATCTGCTGCAGCGGTGCTATGGCTTTGTGGCCGAAGTTGGTGTTGTTGTACACCTCTTCCAGCATGGTTTTCAGCGCATCGGCGTCTACACAGCCTTCAACGAAGGGGTAAATTACTTTGTGTGCCAGCTCAGTGTATGGCAGATCGCGCCAGGACTGGATTTCTTCCAGACTGTACTGAGGCACATCTTTAGGCACATAGAGGCCGCCATCGGTCGCCAGACCAGTCAGCAGCACGTCTTCGAAAGTCAGTTCCGGGGCATTTCCGCGGGTCGAGATATATTTCATCATGGGCATAAGCCTGCGGGGTCACATCATCAGGGAAATAAAGAGCGCGTAGTGTACATGGTTCGCGCTCCGGGTGCATTACGTGCGGCAGCTGAAACAGGTGTCGCACGTACCTGCCGGCTGGCAATTGCGCTTACAGCCGGTCCAGCAATTGCGGCGAGTAGTCTTCCACCGCGACGGTCATTCCCAGCGCTGCAATGCGTTCGTCCAGTTCAGCGATCTGGCGGTTCTGCTCTTCCATGGTCAACGTGTTGTCTTCCAGCTGATACAGATGCTTTGAGCCATGCAGCTGAAAGTATTTGACGATAATCGCTTCCGGCTTATCCGCAGCCAGCGCTTCTTCCAGCTTTTTACTGGCACGGTAGATACGGTTAAGCTCGCCTTTGAGCTGCTTTACGTAGCGGATCTCGTACATCCACGGCTGATCTTTGAGCAGATTCATTACCCCAGCCAGCAGCAACAGCGCAGTGATCACCGCCGCCACATTGAGCATGGTGTTGGATTCTTCCCCACCCCAGAGAGCGATATACAGCTCAGACAACAGCAGTGACAGCACCATCAGTCCCACCACCAGCGCCGCCTGAAAACGGTTCAGACGCTTTTTGAACAATGTTTTATCAATATTTTCCAGCTGCATAACCTTACTGACCTGCCCTTGTGTGTGTCGGTTTTTCTGTCTGGGCGCAGTATAAAGAAAAGCGCAGGCCTGTTCATGAATCCGTATCAGCTTTGACGCGTCCTGCAAACTGGCACAAATGCCCCCTGAAAGCCAACCTACCAGTAGGTAGGCTAAAGCAATCGGGTCACAGACCTGCAGATAACGATAAGCGACAAACCTTATGGCAGTTCAGACGGGCAAAACCAGTACCGACCAACGCACCAGTAGTAAAAGCACGCGCGATCAGTTGATCGAGGTGTCCGCCGGCCTGCTCTGCACCCGCGGTTTCAGTGGCTTCAGCTATCAGGATCTGGCCAATGAACTGGGCATACGCAAAGCCAGTGTGCATCATCACTTTGCCCAGAAGAACGACCTGGGTCTGGCCCTGTGTGACTGGACTGAGCAATGGCTGCTGCAGGGGTTTGCGCATTTTGATCAGCAAGGCACAAACGCCACAGACAAACTGCAGCGCTACCTGCGCGCCGCCGCCAAACACACATTCAATGAACATAAGCAGTGCCCGGTGAGCGCTCTGTACAGTGATCTCGCGGTACTGCCAGAAGCCATTCAGGCCCGCATGCAGGAACTGACAGCAATAGAACATCAGTGGGTCAGCGGTGTCTTTTACGCAGGGCTTCAATCCGGCGAGCTGACCTCACAGCAGTCATGCCCGCTCAGCGGATTATCTGACAGCGCAATAAAGTCGGCTGCGGACGATATGGCGCGGCTGTTTGTTTTCAGCTGCAAAGGCGCACTCTTCTATGCCCGCCTGCAGGGCGAAGAATTTTTTTACCAGAGCATGGATCTTTTAATGCAACAATGGCGGCCGTTAAAAAGCGCCAGGCGGCAGGAACAAAGCTGAACTCTGTGGATGTCGATCAGAGGCAGTAAATTTACCGCGTTGATCTGCAATAAACGTCAGCAATACAACTCAACAGAACAACTGAATCAAACAACCCCAACAATCAGCGTAAATAACCAACATATATAACTAACCCACGAACAGGATAATAATATGAGTGATATTCACCAGGCGGTCAGTGCTTTATTTGAACCCATCGATCTCGGACCTCTGCATCTGAAAAACCGCATCGCCATGGCACCGATGACACGTACTTTTTCTCCGGGCAACGTGCCCAATGATCTGGTGACTGCTTACTACGCCCGCCGTGCAGAAAATGAAGTTGGCCTGATCATTACCGAAGGCACCTGCATTAATCACAAAGCCTCAAACGGCTACCCGCGCGTGCCGTTTATCTATGGCGAAGAAGCCCTCGCTGGCTGGAAAAAAGTCGTCGATGCGGTACATGCCAAAGGCGGAAAAATTGCACCTCAGCTGTGGCATGTGGGTGCCATCCGTAAAGAAAATACCGGTGCCGATCCTGATCCGTCAGTTCCGGGTTACAGTCCATCCGGCCTGATTCGCCCGGGTGTTGAAAACGGTGTTGCCATGAGCATTGATGATATTCACGAAGTCATCGAAGCATTTGCACAGGCCGCAGAAGATTCCAAACGCATCGGTTTTGACGCCGTTGAGGTTCACGGTGCCCATGGCTATCTGGTGGATCAGTTCTTCTGGGAAGGCAGTAATCAGCGTGATGACGAATACGGCGGCGATATGGTCGGCCGTACCCGCTTTGCCTGTGAGATTGTTGCCGCTATCCGTGAACGCGTTGGTGCGGATTACCCGATTATTTTCCGTTTTTCACAATGGAAACAGCAGGACTACAACGCCCGTCTGTGCGAAACCCCCGAAGAACTGGATGCCTTCCTGAAACCTCTGGTAAACGCCGGCGTGGATATTTTCCACTGTTCAACACGACGTTTCTGGGAGCCTGAGTTTGAAGGTTCGGATCTGAATCTGGCCGGCTGGACGAAAAAACTCACCGGCAAACCCGTTATCACCGTCGGCAGCGTTGGCCTCAATGCCAGCTTTATCGATGAAGACAAGCGCGACATGGTGGATTCCTCCAATGTTGCGACCGCTTCCATTGATGAACTGGGCAAGCGCATGGCAGAAGGTGAATTTGATATGGTCGCCATTGGCCGCGCTCTGCTGCAGGACCCGCAATGGGTGCTGAAAATCAAACAGGGCCGTTATGACGAACTGGATGATTACAGCAAAGAAGCTCTCAAAGCGCTGGTGTAATTAACGGGAGAACTGGTGTGAGTAACGAAAAGCGCTGCTGTTATTTAAGCTGACCAACTTAAAAAAAGTAGCGCTGAAAAGCAAAAAACGGCGGCGCCTGCTAAACGTGCTAAAGGCTCCGCCGTTTTTTTATGGCTGAAAAACACCGACATCAGTGCAGAATAAAATGATCCGGCTGCAGTTCATCCGGCACAGCATCGCCAAATGATTCGGCAATGGAAATCTCATTAACGCGGCACAGTGCTTCCAGAGGCAGATCATTGGCTTCGCGGCCAAAAGGTTCTTCCAGCTGTTCCGACAATGCGTCCAGACCGAAAAAGGTGTAGCCCAACAATACCGTAAATACCGGAGCCAGCCAGCCCAGAGGCCCCACCAGCCCAAACGGCAGAAGATAGCAATACAGATAAGCTACCCGGTGCGTCAGGACGGTATAAGCAAACGGCATGCGGGTGCTCGCCAGTCGTTCGCAGGCCGCCTGCACTTTTGCCAGCTCCGCCAGCTGGCGGTCGAGCATCTGCACACCAACCGTATCCAGAGCACCATCACGATACAGGGAACCCAGCAAACGCCCTGCTTCACGCAGACAGTAATCCGCCGCGTTACCATGACTTATCGCCTGCTCCGCCAGATCATCGCCAAGCCAGCGCTGCAGATCCGCGTGAACATCTTCTTTGCGCAGCCTGCCGCGCAGTGCGTGAAAATGCCCGGCAACCAGTGCCAGCAGCTGACGTCGGGCCGGATGATCCGCCAGCAGGGTTTCGCTGCTGCGCGCAATACTGCGCACCTGATCGATAATCCGTCCCCACTGCATGCGCCCTTCCCACCAGCGCTCATAAGCGGCGTTATTGCGAAAGCCGAGAAAGATCGACATGGCAACGCCAAGCAAAGCAAAGGGAGACGAGGAAAATTCCGGTATCACCAACCATTGCCATTCATGTACCGCCTGAATCAGCAAGGCGAACAGCAGCAATATCAGCAGCTGCGGGTATACCGCAGTCAGAATGGTGCCGCGCACCACAAACATCAGGGTCAGCGCCCCCGGGCGATCTCGGACAATCATAGAAAAACTCAGTCAGAAACTATAAACAATAAACCGGAACCAGCAACCAGAAACAAACGTGTCACCGGCGGGACATGATCGCAGAAACAGGCACAGCAACGGAAGCCCAACAGCGACCTGTCATTAACCGGCATCACCGTCGCTCAGCCGCAGCGTGTTAAATTTTCCGCACAGTGGGTTTAGCGGTCTACACTGATATATTCATCGGCAACAATGATCAGTTACAGGGAATATATGAGTCTTCTGGATTATCTGGGTCATCAGGTATTGGGCGTCGCCGCCGCCTACGCTTCGTCCACCAATCAATCCGGCGTCGCCCGCGATAACAGCGTTTATATCGGCATCGTCGATATTCATGCAGACGACTGCCTTACTCTTTATTCCCCCAGCGGTCATGGTCTGCAGCAAGGCGACAGAATCACGCTGCATCTGGATAACCGCACCGGCGTATCAGAATACGATGCTGAACTGCAGGTTTACCGTCTTTCTTACAAAGGTCAGGTAGCCCAGTGCATCGATAAGCAGAGAGTTCGTCTGATGCCGCGGGAATTTCAGGTCATGTACGGTATTTCCGTGGTGTATGAATACCGCCAGCCCGGCTACCGGTTCCCACAGGATCTGCGTTCAGCCTCTGCGCTGCCTGAGACCCCGATGACAGAAGTACCGGCCATCGATCACAGTGAGCACGACAATAAAATCGGCGTTTTGATTACTGCAGCGGAGGAGCAGCCACACACCACGGTCATGGCGTTTTTATCCAGCGTGGAAGACGATATTTTCTTTATTACCTTCCCGCAGACATTCAAATCGCAGCTGATGAAGCGCAACAATAACTGCTTTTTTGCCATTGATTCACGGGCGACTTTTACCTTCGAAGAAGCGGTGGAATGGAATTACAGTATTATTCAGGGAAAGGTGTATGACATTCCCCGCTCACATCCGGCGTTCAGCCTGATCCAGGAACTTTTTATCGCTAAAAACCCGTGGGAAATGGCATTTTTCAGTAACCCGGAAGTGGAGATGTTTCACCTCAAACCGGAGCATGTTATCTGCCCCGGTCCACGGCCGAAATAAACATCTCTGCTTTAACAGCAGTTCTGTCATTCACCGTTAAGGGTTATCACCAGACGACGGCTGCCACCGTAATTACGGTGTTCACAAAGATAAATCCCCTGCCAGGTACCGAGATTCAATTGCCCGTCCGTGATCGGAATGGTCACTGAGGGGCCCAGCAGACTGGCTTTGATATGCGCCGGTAAATCGTCGCTGCCCTCCAGGGTGTGGCGGTAATAAGGCTCGTTTTCCTTCACCAGCCGGTTAAACACGGATTCAAAATCGGTGCGTACGGTGGGATCAGCATTTTCATTAATGGTCAGCGATGCCGATGTATGCTGAATAAATACATGCATCAGACCCACCGATATCGTCTGCAGGCCTGTAAGCTGGCTGACGATCTCATCAGTAACAAGATGAAATCCCCGGTTTTTCGGTTTTAACTGAATCTCATATTGCTGCCACATAGTTTCCCTCATCGCTGCCCTGGTTGTTCTGTCAGGTATTGTACATGGACTACAGTATCTGTCTTCTTTTCGACATAAATGCCGGCTATTCCCCCCTGTTTACGCCTCAAACCGCCGATCATGGCTGGTATCTGTCTTGCAACTGGCTACCGATACTTATTAAAACAGCGCAAATAATTACGGAGCCGGCATGAAATTTATTCTGGATAAATCCTTTGTCGAGGCCATGATCAGCGAATTCGCTGAGCTGACATTTCTGGCTGAGCAACTTCGTTTCGGTAACCGCGCCGAAGTGTCCTACCAACAGCTGGCCCGACAACATATCGCCCACCTGCACAGCCTGTATCAGTCCGCTGGTAAAGCCATGGCTCCCCAGGCGGCACTGGTCGCAACCTTGCTACAGGCCAGCGATTACAGCGGCCATCGTTTTAACGAAGGCGAGCTGGAATTTTTACTGCCGGAAATTGTTGCCTATCTGAGCGACAAAACGCAAAAAGGCTGGCTGTTTAAAGTGAACAGCGAAGGCAAACCTTTGCCCTGGCTGGTCACCCGTATTGATTACACACCACCCGGAGAAGAAGAAACCGGACGTGTTCTGGTCGAGCTGAAAGCCAACGCCATGGCCAAAGTGGCCGTACAGACCATGACCATTCTGGAACGGGACATCAAAGAGAAAACGCTGGCTGAAATTCTTATTGCCAAAGGCTACCTGAAAGAGACCGCCGACCTGCTGGCACAGTACGAAGAATCCAATGAGCGCTACTTCAGCTGGCGCAGTGAAGACGGTGAACAGTTTGTCGCTCAGGGCACGGGAATTTATGCCGAAGATACCAGCGCTTCACATCGCACCACAGACTGGAGCAGAAAAAGCCGCGTAGTGCTGTCGTCTTCCGGTGATAAGGCGCGTCTGGTCAACGACGAAACCATTCTGCAGAACCGTGAATTAACCCTGCAGCTGCCGGGACAGGTTTTGAGTAAATATCTGCGAAAAGCCGGGCGCAGTACCAATTACAACGAAAAGGTAGAAAAAGCCGCCGAACAACTGGTCAGTGATATGGAAAGCACCATGTTTACCGAGGTTCCGGTCCATGGCTATATTCTGATGTTTCATCTGGAGCTGCATCACCATCTCTGGGTGCATGTTGACGATATGCAGCGCTATCAATATCAGCCGGAATTAAAAGACAAACTGGTGTTACCGGCAGAACACACGGATTTAATTGATATTCTGACCGCTGAAATGGATATGCTGATGGATGACATTATCTCCGGTAAATCCGGCGGCACGACCGTGTTGTGCGCAGGCTCTGCCGGTGTCGGTAAAACGCTGACGGCGGAAGTGTATGCCGAGATTATTCAGCGACCACTGTATCGCGTGCACTCAGGGCAGCTTGGTCTGAATGTGATGGAAATGGAACAGGCATTAAAGGAAACCCTGACCCGGGCACAGCGCTGGGGGGCCGTTATGCTGATTGATGAGGCTGATGTGTACATCAAGCGCCGCGATGACAATATCGCTGCGAATGCGGTTGTCGGTGTCTTTCTGCGGGTGCTGGAGTATTTTAACGGCCTGCTGTTTTTAACCACCAACCGCGTCAACGATATCGATGAGGCCATCGTCAGCCGCTGCATTGCCCTGATTAAATACCATCCACCGGGGCGGGAGGACCGTCAGCGTATCTGGTCGGTGATGGCAGAACAGTTCCAGCTGAATTTATCTGCAGCTTTTTGCGCACAGCTGGCGGATATTTTCCCCCATGCCTGCGGACGGGATATTAAAGGCCTGGCAAAGCTGGTTGCCAAATATTGTCGCTATAAAAATGTCAGCGCCAGCATCGATGTGTTTATCCGCTGCAGTGGTTTCCGTGGCATTGAAGCACATGGCAGCGTCGTGCATGAACAGACGGCACACGGCAACGGCGTCAGCGCGGCTCAGATGAATTGAACTCAGTAACAGGTCGCTGACAGATCGCCGGTTCCTGCCCGCCAGGGCCGGGTCGGCGGAGTGCTCTCAGTGGCTCTCGATACCCCCTATATACAACCCCAATACAACCGCAATACAACCTCAATGCAAAACAGGCAGCGGATGGATTTCTGCTACACCAAAGTGCACAGCCAGAATTTCAGCCAGTGATGCCAGACTGACATTTTCAAACGCGTCATAAATCGGATTTGCTTCAGACAACAGAGGATACTCCAGATGCACGCCGTAGTGCTCTTCTGCCTGCCCTGTGGTGTACAGATACGCACGCACATCGGGTTCATCGGGCTGACAGATATAAATCGCCTGCTGATCTGTATTGATGCGGCTTTCCACCACAAATGCGTCCCTGCCCAGCTGTTCAACCAGTAACAGCAGCACGTGCTTGATGCTCTGGTGCTTATCCAGCGCCCAGATATTACCGCTGTTGATTGTCTGCTCCTGCCCTGCTGGCGTATCCATGGCTTAGCTCCTGCTTCGTGGCCAGATTGTTTAAGAATGCCTGTGTGGTTAAAAAAGGCGGAGTACTCACCCCGCCTGCCTACAGTCTGCACTGTACCTGGCTCCATTCAGTTGAAAACAGCTGAACCGGCCGCTAGAGAACAGGACTTTCCTGCGCAGCAAGCCAGCCAGTGTAGCCACCGGCCAGATTCACCGTATCAGTAAAGCCGAATCCGGTGAAAAATTCTGTGAGATGTTCGCTGCGGTGGCCACTGTAACAATAAATTAATATTTTCCGGGCTTTGTCGCCTTTCATTATCAGGCTTTCCACCAGTCCGTCATGAGCATGCAGTGCCCCATCCATATGACCGGCCTGATAGTCTTTCACATCACGGCAGTCCAGGATCAGTACGTCATCTTGAGCCAGAAACGTCTGCGCTTCAGCGCAATCGAGGGTTTTAATCGCAGTCATATTATTTTCTCCACTCATGTATCAGGCGCGGGTCGCCTGAATCTGACTATGAAAAGCCTGTGAATTAAAAGGCAGTTTAATTTCACCAAAAAAATCGGCGGCGTTGTCTACTGCGTCTTCGATCGCAGCGATAATGTAGGATTCGGTGTGACGGGAATTAAGCATATGCTCCGGGACTGCGGCCTCGATTTTCAGCGTTGACTGCCGCTGCTGCCAGGAATGAAAACGCATGCCGCGGAAGTCCGGGCGCTCAGCACCGAAAGGCAATAAAAAGCAGATATCGATATCCGGCTGATCCTGAGTGTGTGCACGGGCACGTGTCAGCTTTGCCGCAACCTTTGTCAGAAGGCTGACAAACTGACATTCTTTCAGAGTCTGATCAGGGATATAAGCCGCACAGAACAGGGCCATAGGCTACCTCCGGTTGATTTCTTTGGTTTCAACTGCAGAGGTGTTGCAAAACCATTGCCATCCCTGGCGCCGGTTTATTCAGCGGGTGCTGAGAAGGAAAGTAAGCAGGCCTGATAAATCAGAAAAACGAAGTCATTGGCACGGAGCACCAGCTGCGTCCGGTACACATGGCTTTCACCCACAGGCGATGCATACGTTTATTAATTTTTTTATCCAAAGGTTTCATCGCTTCGAGCTTATTCAACACATCCACCGTCGGGTACACCACCGGGCGATCAAGTACTTCCTGATCAACAAATGGCAGTGCGGTTTCCATCGCCGTTGGATAAGCCAGGTAGTTGGAATTGCGCGCTGCGATCTGTGATTTCATCATAAAACGGATAAAGGCATAGGCCAGATCCGGGTTTTCTGAATTGGTTGGCACAGACATGACGTCAACCCACAGAGATGCGCCCTCATCCGGAATAATGTAGTCCAGATCGTCGTCGCCATCGGTCTCCGCCAGAATATCACCGGAGTAACCCACCACCAGACACACCTTGTGATCATGAAGATCCGGACGGTACTGGGTGGTATGCAGATACTTCACATCTGCCAGTGTTTCCTTGAGCAACTCACCAGCCTGATCGATCTGCGCCTGATCAGTCGTATTAATGGAATAACCAAGATAGAACAGTGCGCCGGCAAACAACTCATCCCGCTCGTTCAGCAACGCAATACCGCAGCTTGCGGTTTTTTTACGCAGTTCAGGATCAAACATCATCCCCCAGGAACCGAGTTTGTCTTCCGGTATACCGGCTTTACGCAGGGCGGCTCTGTTAATACCTAAACCCGTCGTACCCCACATATACGGAATGCCGTGCAGACCGTCTTCGCTGTCCTGATCCAGATACATGGCCATTACGTCATCACGCAGCCCCTTGTAATCCGGCAGCTTGTTGACGTCCAGCGCGCGGATCAGCTTGGCTTCAGACAGACGCTGAATAACCCGGGATGCCGGGAAAATCACATCATAATGATTTTGCGGATTAAACAGTTTGGTACTGAATTCATCGACGTTGTCATAGGTGACGTAATCAACGGTGACGTTGTTTTCGGTTTCAAATTCAGTAATTACTTCAGGATCGATATAGTCACCCCAGTTGAGCACGCGCACTGTCTGCTCAGCATGTACAGAATTCATCACACATGCCGCCAGGCAAATCCCACTGAAAAGCGCTCTGATGCCCCGGTTCATATCTACTCCAGAAGTCGTTGTTAAAATTAGTGGCGCATTGTTAAGCAGCCCGAAAAGCAAACCTATATCCCTCAGGGGGTAGACTTTTTACGTCCGGTAAAACACTTACCAATACTATGGGATATCCTGAAATTTGGAACCATGGTTCAGCTATTTGCCGCCACAATCCGATAAATATCTGCGAAATCAGGTAATTACTGGTCTGACAAATACTCTGTTAAACGGAAATTTGTCATTAAAATCCTGATCATATAGTCAAAATATGCCGCTTCAGGCTATATCACCCGACCTGCTCGAGACAACCGGCAATGCCCTGCCTTTACAATGCGCCGGGCGATTGTTGACAATTTCAACAAAAAGCAGAAGTTTGCCCTCTCAATAACCAGAAATACGAAACAAATGTACGTATCAAAAGTACGAATCAGAAGTGCGACACACCTCACCCACCTGGAGGATTGAGAGACACTGGCTGTGGCATAGGAATTTAAGGGGCCCTGAAACAGAAACCAGAGATGAAACAGAAACCAGAGATGAAACAGAAACCAGAGATGAAACAGAAGCCAGAGATGAAACAGAAGCCCGGAATGGAGGATCCGTTACCAGTAACGGATGACTGAGCACAAACAGAACGACTAAAAGGAAAGCTTAAAGAAAGGCCGGAAAGACCTGAGTCAGGAAGAAAACAGCTGTGGAGTCAGTGTCACAGCGGAGCAGCTGTGACACTTTGGATCAGGCAGACGGATCAGCGCATCGGTGGCATGCCACCACCAAAAGGACCACCGCCACCTCCGAACGGACCGCCAGGGCCACCTGGACCGCCAGCGCCGCCCATAGCGCGCATCATTTTTTTCATGCCGCCTTTGCCGGAGACTTTTTTCATCATCTTCTGCATTTGCTTATGCTGCTTCAGCACGCGGTTCACGTCCTGAATCTGGGTGCCGGAACCGGCAGCAATACGCTTCTTACGTGAACCATTGATCTTGTCCGGGAAGTGGCGTTCGTCACGGGTCATGGAATAAATGATGGCTTCCATCTGCTTGAACTGACCTTCGGCCGCTTCAGTCTGTTTCGCCATCTGCCTCATGTTCCCCATGCCCGGCAGCTTATCCAGCATGGATGTCAGGCCGCCCATCTTCTTCATCTGATGAATCTGATCGAGGAAGTCTTCCAGGTCAAAGCCTTTACCGGACTTGATCTTGGCTGCCAGTTTATCGGCTTTCTTCTTATCAATGGTACGTTCGGCTTCTTCAACCAGAGTGAGAATATCACCGAGGTCCAGAATACGGGACGCCACACGATCCGGGTGGAAAGGTTCCAGAGCATCGGTCTTTTCACCCATACCCATAAATTTGATTGGCTTGCCGGTAATATGGCGCACAGACAGGGCCGCACCACCACGGGCATCACCATCGGCTTTCGTCAGCACGACACCGGTCAGCGGCAGCGCATCGTTGAACGCTTTGGCTGTGTTCGCCGCATCCTGACCTGTCATGGCATCAACCACAAACAGGGTTTCAATCGGGTTGATCCCTGCATGCAGCGCCTTGATTTCTTCCATCATGGCTTCATCAACAGCCAGACGACCGGCGGTATCCACCAGCAGCACATCCGCACCAGCACGTTTCGCCGCATCAATGGCACCGTTAGCGATGTCGAGCGGCTTCTGATCACCGGTTGACGGATGGAACAGTGCACCTACTTCACCGGCCAGGGTTTCCAGCTGTTTGATCGCCGCCGGACGATAAACGTCAGCGGACACCACCATCACCTTTTTCTTCTCACGTTCGTGCAGATACTTGGCCAGCTTGCCCACGGTGGTGGTTTTACCGGCACCCTGCAGACCGGCCATCAGCACAATGGCCGGTGGCTGAGTTGCCAGGTTCAGGCCTTCATTGGCCTCACCCATCACACTCTGCAGTTCATCGTGAACGATCTTAAGGAAGACCTGTCCCGGATTCAGGCTCTTCAGCACTTCGGTACCGATGGCGCGTTCTTTCACCTGATCGGTGAAGGCCTTCACCACTGGCAGGGCTACATCAGCCTCCAGCAGCGCCATACGCACTTCACGCACTGTGCTTTTAATATTGTCTTCGGTCAGCTTGGCCTGGCCGGTGATACTTTTTAAGGCACTGCCAAGGCGATCGGAAAGGCTGTCAAACATCAGAAATAACTCAAAGCCGTCAAAATTCGCGCCAGTATAACCTGAGCGCCGCCATGCCCCAAATCCAGTGGCGGCATTTCACCACAGCAGAACCGACACAGATAATGACAATCAGCCTTTTACCCGCACTAAGGTTGTGCGAAACTCCGGACTTCTGTTGGGGAATCGTTATATGTTGGCATTTGCATTAGCCCTTCCTGCTGTTGTCTTCTATCTGTATGCAGCCTTCCGTCAATGGCAGACGGTAACGGCGCGCAAACCTCAGGGACGGCTGGTAGTTCACACCACCACCATGGTAGGTGCCCTGCTTCATCTGGGCTCCATTGGTATTACCATGCTCGGGCGCGAGCATATCAATTTCGCCATTTTCGAAGTGGGCTCCCTGATCGCCTGGGTGATTACCCTGCTGCTGATCTTTTCCAGCTGGCGTAAGCCGGTTGATAACCTGTTTATCGGTCTGCTGCCGATGGCGGCGGTGGTGCTGCTGTGCGCAACCTTCAGCGCCCAGTATTATCCATTGCCGAATCTGAGCTATGGTCTGGCCTGGCATATTCTGCTTTCTATTCTCGCCTACTCGGTATTTATCATCGCCGCGGTGCAGTCCATTCTGCTGTACCTGCAGGATCTGTCGCTGAAAAAGCACCAGACCAAAGGCCTGATTCAGTCTCTGCCGCCACTGCAGACCATGGATCTGCTGCTGTTTGAAATGATCTGGCTGGGCATGATTCTGCTGACCGCAGCATTTGCCATTGGCTGGCCGTATGTTGCCGACCTGCAGGCCCAGCATCTGGTGCACAAAGTAGTGTTCGCGACCATTGGCTGGCTGGTGTTTGCGATCCTGCTGATTGGCCGTTACCGCTTTGGCTGGCGCGGCATTGTCGCCAGTCGCTGGACCCTGACAGGCACAGCATTTCTGGTGCTGTCTTACTTCGGTACCAAGTTTGTTCTGGAAATCATCCTTAACCGTGGTTGACAGCAGCCCCATGCTCCCTATGATGGCGGGATCTTAGTTTTTAAAGGATCCCGTCTTTGAGCGACGTACCCTTGAGTGTGCTATTCGGCATCCTCGCTCTTCTGATCATTCTCTCCGGATTTTTCTCCAGCTCGGAGACCGGCATGATGTCGCTGAACCGCTACCGGTTGCGCCATCTGGCAAAAAGCAAAAACAAAGGGGCTATCCGTGCCTCTAAACTGCTGGAAAAACCCGACCGCCTGATCGGCACCATTCTTACCGGTAACAACCTGGTTAACTTCGCCGCTGCCGCTCTGGCCACCATCATCAGCCAGCGCCTGTGGCCGGATAATCCGGATCTGGCGGTATTCGTGAACACCATTCTGTTCACCCTGATCGTACTGATCTTCGCCGAATTAACACCGAAGACACTGGCCGCCATCGCGCCGGAGAAGATTGCCTTTCCCGCCAGCCGCGCCCTGCTGGGTCTGCAGTGGTTGCTACACCCCTTCGTTTGGTTCGTAAACACCATTGCCAACGGTCTGCTGAAACTGATCCGCATCGACGTAAACAACGCCACGCCGGACAACCTGAGTACAGAAGAGCTGCGTACCATTGTGCGTGAAGCCGGCACCATGATTCCCAAGCGCCACCAGCACATGCTGATCAGTATTCTCGACCTCGAGAAGATGACAGTGAACGACATTATGGTGCCGCGCAACGAGATCGTGGGTATCGACCTCGAAGATGACATTGAAGAAATCATGCAGCACCTGCGTATCACGCAACACACCCGCATGCCGGTGTACCGTGGTGACATCAATAACGTTGTCGGCATCCTGCATACACGCAATATCAGCCGCTTCCTGACCTCCGGTGAAATGCTCAAGCAGGACATTGAAAAAATCTGCCGTGAGCCCTACTTCATTCCGGAAAGCACCCCCCTGCACACCCAGCTGTTTAACTTCCAGAAGAACAAGCGCCGTATTGCCCTGGTGGTGGATGAATACGGTGACCTGGAAGGCATCTGTACGCTGGAAGATATTCTGGAAGAAATCGTCGGTGAGTTTACCACTGATGTGATGGCAGCCAGCTCTCCGGATATTCATCCGCAGGAAGATGGCAGCTATATCCTGGATGGTTCTGCCTATGTACGCGAAGTAAATAAAGCACTGAAATGGGCATTGCCGATTGATGGTCCGAAAACCATCAGCGGCCTGATCGTGGAAATCCTTGAACACATTCCGGAAAACCCGGTGTGTCTTACGGTAGCCGGTTACCGCATCGAGATTCTGCAGATCAAAGACAACATGGTGAAAGCTGCCAAGTTTACGCTGGATCCCAAGTACAAATTCCCGGATTAAGCCGGGAAGAAAGCACAGGAAAAAGAACGGAACGCCGGATTAAAACCCGGCGTTCAGGTTCGCAGTCAGCAGCGCGTGCACCCGTTCGGTACTCACCGCGGGCTCACCCGCCTGCCGGCAACGCTCAATCACCGGCCCACAGATTTCATCTGACTCCAGCGGCCTGCCTTTCATACGATCCACCAGCATCGACGTTTTAATGTCGTCAAACCCCTGCATCAGCTGAAACATAGCTTCAGCGTCTTCCGCCACCAGATTCACCCCGAGCTGCTGAGCCGCCCGCACGGTCTCATGCATAATCTCCCGGATCAACGGGCCAAAGACTGGATTGTTTACCATCTTCTTAGTCGTCATACCGGTCAGTGCCGACATCGGATTCATGCCGTTATTAATGATCAGCTTACGCCACAGTAAACGGCGGATATCATCACTGATCTCAAATGGTATGCCCGCAGCACGGAAGTGTTCAGCAAACTCCGTCAGGCGTTCCTGCCAGCCGCTGTTACTTTCCGCATTCGGCCAGGCACCGGCTTCAATGCGTGACACACCAGTTGCTTCGATAATCCCCGGACGTTTGATATGCCCGCCGATCTCCACCGCCAGACCGCCCAGCGTACGCTCCATGCCGACACAGGCAGCGATTTTCTCTTCGTTACTGACGCCGTTCTGCAGCGACAGAACAGGGACGCTATTATGCCCTGTTCCACTGCTCAGCCAGCTGGCCAGCTCTGTCAGCACGGCCTCCGTCGCCGTTGCTTTAAAGGCCACAATGATCAGATCAAAATCCGCGCAGTGATAATTCTGCATCAGACCCGCCGTATCCATCGCCGTAACACCACCCTGAAAAGAAAAGTCCGGGTGTGTCACTTCTAATCCCTGAGTCTGCAGGGCGAGCAAGTGCTCACCCCGTGCCGTCAGAACCAGCTCATGACCAGCATTGATCAGACGCGCTGCGTAATAACAGCCGATACCACCGGCTCCCAGAATCAGAATCTTCATCGGGCTTTGTCACTCCTGTTGTTTTGACTAAGTTATGCCATCGCTATGTCATAGCGTCCCGGCTGGCTGACCATTAAGCTGGCACAAATGTAATGGCTTCAGACTAACGCAAGACGATGCCGTTACCGAACACAGATAGTGCCGCCTGCGCGATACACAGCGTTCCGTTGCATGGTCTGCAAGATTTTACCCGGTTTTACCCAGTCGTCCTGTTCTGCGGAGGTCGCTTACAACCGGTCAAACCGCTACAATACCGCCCCTTTAAATGAGCAACCGTAGCGAATTGTCATGACCGCACAGACCCCTCGTAAGATCCTCGTCACCAGCGCCCTGCCCTATGCCAATGGTTCCATTCACCTTGGCCACCTGCTGGAATACATTCAGACCGACATCTGGGTACGCTTCCAGAAACTGCGTGGCAACGAATGCCACTACGTCTGCGCTGACGACGCCCACGGCACCGCCATCATGCTGCGCGCCGAAAAAGAAGGCCTGACCCCGGAACAACAGATTGCCCGGGTAAAAGCCGAACACGAGGAAGATTTCGCCGGTTTCCAGATTGGCTTCGATAATTTCCACAGCACGCACAGCGAAGAAAACCGTATCTTCTCAGAAGAGATCTACAAAGCCTGCCGCGATAAAGGCTTTATTGCCGTTCGCAGCATCAAGCAGCTGTACGATCCGGTAAAAGAGCTGTTCCTCGCCGACCGTTACATCAAAGGCGAATGCCCGAACTGTGGTGCCGGAGATCAGTACGGCGACAACTGCGAAGCCTGTGGCGCGACCTACACCCCGGCGGAACTGAAAAACCCGTTCTCGGTGATTTCCGGTGCGACCCCGGTAGAAAAAGAATCCGAGCACTACTTCTTTAAACTGCCGGATTTCCAGGAATTTCTGCAGCAGTGGACCCGCTCCGGCACACTGCAGGATGGCGTAGCCAACAAACTGGCAGAATGGCTGGATTCCGGTCTGCAGGAATGGGATATCTCCCGTGATGCGCCGTATTTCGGTTTTGAAATTCCGGATGCTCCGGGCAAATATTTCTATGTTTGGCTGGACGCACCCATCGGCTACATGGCCAGCTTTAAAAACCTGTGCGATAAACGTGGCGACATCGACTTCGACGAATTCTGGAAAAAAGATTCCAGCGCCGAGCTGTACCATTTTATCGGCAAAGACATCATCAACTTCCACGCCCTGTTCTGGCCATCCATGCTGACCGCTGCAGAATACCGCACTCCGACCGCAGTCAACGCGCATGGTTTTGTCACAGTGAATGGCGCCAAGATGTCCAAGTCCCGTGGCACTTTTATTAAAGCGCGTACCTATCTGAACCATCTGAACCCGACTTACCTGCGCTACTACTTCGCAGCCAAACTGGGTTCCGGTGTGGATGACTTCGACCTGAATCTGGAAGACTTTGTCCAGCGCGTAAACTCCGATCTGGTGAATAAACTGGTGAACATTGCCAGCCGTACCGCCAACTTTGTATTTAAAGCCGGGGGTACCCTGACCAGCGAATGTGCTGAACCAGACATGGTGGCCGACTTTATTAACGCCGGCGATCAGATTGCGGACTTCTACGAGAAACGCGAGTTTGGCCGTGCTATGAAAGAAATCATGGCCCTTGCTGACCGTGCCAACGAATACATTCAGGAAAAAGCCCCATGGGCGATGAACAAAGAAGAAGGTCGTGAACAGGAAGTTCAGGACGTCTGTTCTGTGGCCATCAACCTGTTCCGTCAGCTGATTACCTATCTGGCGCCGGTACTGCCGGAAATTGCCGAAAAAACTGCTGAATTCCTCAATCTGGATAACCTCAACTGGGAATCCCGTCGTGACGTTCTGCTCGGCCACAGCATCAATAAGTTCAAGCCGATGCTGCCACGTGCTGAAATGGACAAAGTGACCGCCATTCTGGAAGAAACCAAAGACGAACTGGCGAAAGAAACCGGTACGTCACCGGATGGTAAGAAAGAAGAAAAGCCTGCAGCTAAGAACGCGGAGAAAAAAGACGCTAAAAAATCGAAGAATAAAGGGCCCGGCGCAAGCCAGAAAGGTAAAGAGCTTCGTGAAGACGGCAATGAAGTAATCGCCGACACCATCGAGTTCCCGGACTTCGCTAAAGTCGACCTGCGTATTGCGAAGATTGTTGATGCCAACCACGTTGAAGGTGCAGAAAAACTACTGCAGCTGACACTGGATATCGGCAACGGTGAAACCCGCAATGTGTTCTCTGGTATTAAGGCGGCATACAAACCGGAAGACCTGAAAGGCAAGCTGACGGTTATGGTCGCCAATCTGGCACCACGTAAGATGAAATTCGGTATGTCCGAAGGCATGGTGCTGGCGGCCGGACCTGGCGGTGAAGATATCTTCCTGCTGGAACCCCACGAAGGCGCCCAGCCAGGTATGCGCGTGATGTAAACAGCAGCGCCACGATTATGGCAGCATAGTCGTGGCGCTTTGCCGATGGCCTTTATTATTCTGTCGTTGTTTATTGCCCTGCCTGCGTTTAATCCTGTCTGCTTTTAACCCTGTCTCTTTTGACCATATGATCTTTTTTCAGTGACCGACTTTCAGAGCTTTCATTCCCACACAGATTGCCATTCTCTCACCCATATTCACGTCCCCCATATCCCCGATTCACGTCACGCTTATTCCCTGAAGGCAAATCGCATCCCGCATCAATCAACCATCTGCCCCGTGTCCAGAAACTCGGTTGAGCAGTTCCGTCCCTGAGACTTGGATTGATAAAGCGCCTTGTCAGCATTGATCAACAGCATATCAGCACTGGTGTAATCCGCCCGGACCTGAGCCAGACCAATACTGCAGGTGAGAGAGGGAAGAGTTCCTGTCTGCGGAATCTTTATCTGGTGAACCAGCGCGCGTATTTTCTCCAGAACAGCGAGAGAATTCTTACTGCTCATTTCCGGAAAAATAATACAGAATTCATCGCCGCCAAGGCGGGCAACAAAATCTGACGATCTGACATTTTTCATTAACGTGTTGGCGACCGCAATCAGAATCTCATCACCGGCCGCATGACCGTAGGTATCATTAATAACTTTAAAAAAATCGACATCGATCATGGCGACAGACAGATCATGCCGGTAGCGTTTTGCCCTGGAAAACTCCTCATTCAGCCTGCGATTAAAACTGCGGCGATTATAAAGCCCCGTTAAAGGATCCTCAGCCGCGAGGGTTTCCAGTTTATTTTTTATACCTTCCAGCTCAATGACTTTTTCCTGCTGCAGTTTCTGCATATTAAGAAGATCCAGGCGGGACTTACCCATCTCCCCCATGATCTGCGCCAGACACACCAGAAAATCGATTATCTTCCTGATTTCCTCTTCGTTAAAAACAGGCACTCTGTTGAGTGCATCCATGTACGGAATCAGGTCATAGCCAAGCGTTTCCCCCTGTCGGCGGAAGTGTTCCTGATCAGCCTCCTCAAACAGAAACTGACCGGTAAAAAAATTAGCCACGTGCTCCCCATCAACAAACACAGGCACAGCCACATCGACCAGACCATTCTGGCAACGGTATACATTGTATTTTTTACCCGCAGCAAGCTGACCCGCCAGGTGCGTATCACTTTCTGTGCAGCGTTTTGCTGAGGTCGGGTTTACGCGATGAAACTGGGTACAGATGTCCTGCCAGCCGGTTTTGATATGTACATTGCCCTGCAGATCAAGCAGCGCAGTCACAACACCATTCGTTTCGGTGTAGCTTTCGCACAACCTGGTCAGACTTGGGATATCAAAGATATCTGTAAACGAATAGCTCATGTGCCAGCCTTTTATAAAGTACAGAACCCACTGTCAGTGCACTGGACCAGGTCCGGACGTATCGCCCTGCTCCTGCTGATTGCTCACTCAGCCTGAAACCTGCCTCCGTCCAAGTCTAACCAAGCCCCACCATGCTCAACCAAACCCCACCATGCTCAACCAAACCCCACCATGCTCAACCAAACCCCACTATGCTCAACCAAGCCCAAAAACCGCCAAACATCTTCAGGGGAAGCATGCGCTATTGCAGCAGTCAGAGCGCGTATCAACTGAGCAGTGTTCTTTAATTTAACGATAGCAAGGTTTGATCAAAATTCCGCCAAATTACTACTTTTGTCCGTTAAGACTGATGCCGCAACGATCTTATGCCGCACTCCCAAAGACCGTGCGGTAATAACGGCAGGATTCAGTGGCAACAATATCAAACCACCAGCAAACCAATAGTCTCTAACCCAATATCATCAAACCCAATAACAGCGGACACAAAAAAGCCGGCGCATGGGCCACTGCTGTCCCACAGTTTA
>NZ_DJIO01000165.1:0-30575 GCF_002433655.1 Thalassolituus sp. UBA6592
CATCATCATACCCATGGCCATCAGAATACTTGCCACCACCAAATCAATGATCAGAAAGGGGATAAATATCAGAAAGCCTATCTGAAACGCGGTTTTCAGCTCACTGGTGATAAACGCTGGTATCAGAATATGAATGGGAGTTTCTTCCGGTGAAGCAATGTCTTCACGGCCACTGATGCGCATAAACAACTGCAGGTCGTTTTCGCGCGTTTGTGCCAGCATGAATTCGTGCAATGGTTTCACTGCCCGTTCTGCGGCTTCCATTGGCGTGATCGTTTCCGCCAGATAAGGTTGCACAGCATCGGCGTTAATAACGCGGAATACCGGCATCATAATAAACAGGGTCAAAAACAGAGATAAGCCCAGCAAAATCTGATTGGATGGTGTTTGCTGTAATCCAATGGCCTGACGCAGAATCGCCATAACGACGATAATACGGGTGAAGGAGGTCATCATGATTAATAATGAAGGCAGAACCCCCAGCAGGGTCATAATGGCCAGGATCTGGATACTGATGGAATACTCTCCGCCGTTATCCGTTTCCTTATAGGTCACTGCCGGAATCCCCAGATACGAAGGATCGTTATCCGCCGCCTGGGCGAGCAAAGGCAGCAGCGGCAGTAAAACCACTGTTATTAAACGTACAATATTCATTGTCTGATCGCTTTTTTCAGAAGATCCGAAAAATTCACATTCCCCTGCGGAACCTGAACCGCGAGGGGTTCTTCCAGGTCTGTCAGATGAGTGATCTGCTGGGAGGTAATGCCCACCAGAATCTGCTTATTACCCACCTGAACAACCGCAATTTTTTCTTTTACCCCAATACTCTGGGATTCAACAATTTTAAGATTGCCGGATGACTGCACGAAACCCTGACCGCGAAGACGACTGGCAAGCCAGGCAAGCACAAAGATCAGTGCAATAATCAGTATCAGAAAAATCAGCACCTTGCCCGCTGATGCCATCGGATCCGGCGCCGGCGGCAACGTCTTTTCTTCCGCCATTTCTGCGGCCATAGACCAGGCCGGAAGCATTAACAATATGGCTGCCGCCCACAGGCGATCAGCGCAGGCGCTGAATACGTTCACTCTGGCTCACCACATCGGTTAAACGGATACCAAATTTGTCGTTTACCATCACCACTTCGCCATGGGCAATTAATGTACCGTTCACCATGACATCCAACGGCTCACCGGCGAGCCGGTCCAGTTCAACAACCGATCCCTGATTCAGCTGCAGCAGATTGCGGATCGGAATCTGTGTGGAACCCACTTCCATCGAGATGCGTACCGGAATATCCAGAATAACATCCAGCTCCGGACCGTCACCGTTATTCACCGGTGCAGTACCCTCGTCGGTTACTTCATCCAGTGCAACCTGCTTTACATCATCGTCCTCTTCAGAGTCGCCGGACTCTTCCATCGCCGCTGCCCATTCATCAGCAAGCGCGGCTTCGTCATCACCGGCTTCGCTCATTTCAGAAGCCACAGAATCGGCCAGTGCATCCGCATCGATATCGGTGTTTTCTGCGGAATCTTCATTTTCCGGTTTCAGATCATCTTCATCACTCATAATCTGCTCCTTTCCTGTTAACGTCGCCGTTTGTGTATCTGGTCAATAATTTTGACCGCCATATTTTCGTTGGAAATACCCATTTTTCCGCGGAAAACCGGTACACCATTCGCCTGCAGAATAAATTCTTCCGGCATATCAACCGGAATAATATCCCCGGCTTTCAGTTCAGCGACTTCACGCAGTGTGATCTGCCGCTCAACCAGAGTACCGTGAACAGGCACCCTGGCTTCGAGAATATCTTCACGCAGGGACTGCAGCCAGCGCTCATCAACGTCATCTACGTCACTCTGCACACCCGCATCCAGCACTTCGCGGATCGGTTCGATCATGGAATAAGGGAAGGTCAGATGCAGATCACCGCCACCGCCATCCAGTTCGATGTGAAATGTACTGACCACCACCACTTCACTGGGCGAAACGATATTGGCCATCGCCGGGTTTACTTCAGAACCAACGTATTCGAAATCGAGTTTGACCACTGGCGCCCAGGCCTCAATCATGTCACTGAATACCTGGCTTAATACCAGCTGCACAACACGGACTTCGGTTGGCGTAAATTCCCGTCCTTCAATTTTTGCGTGGCGGCCATCACCACCAAAAAAGTTATCCACCAGCTTGAATACCAGCTTGGCATCCAGGATAAACAGTGCCGTCCCGCGCAACGGGCGCATTTTTACCAGATTAAGACTGGTCGGTACGTACAGGGTGTGTACGTACTCACCAAATTTCATAATCTGTACACCGCCAGACGCTACATCAGCACTGCGCCGTAAAAAGTTAAACATGCTGATGCGGGTGTAACGGGCGAAACGTTCGTTGATCATTTCCAGCGTTGGCATACGACCGCGCACAATGCGGTCGTTGCTGGTCAGGTCGTAGGACTTAACACCAGTCGCATCAATATTTTCTTCCGGCTCAATATCGCCGTCATCAACGCCGTGTAACAGCGCATCAATTTCATCCTGCGACAGTAAATCCTGCACGACTGGCCTTCCTCACTGCATCACAAAGTCGGTAAAGAGCACGGCTTCAACACCATCACTCTGACCGGTTTCACGTTTGATGATCTGAGCCAACGCGGCTGTCAGTTCATCCTGAAGTGCGATACGGCCTTCCGGCGTACGTAACGCATTAAAATCCTGCTCACCCAGAATGCGGATGATGTTGCTGCGAATCATCGGCTCATGCAGTGTCAGTGCATCCGCGATGGTTTGTTTTCTGGTCATCACTTCAATATTGGCCTGTAAAAATCTCTGCCGTGTTCCAACCTGAAAGCTGACAACAAATTCCGGTTTCAGAATGATGTACTGAGCCGGTATCTCCGGTTCTTCCACAACTTCTTCTACGGCTTCAGCACCTTCTTCTGCGGCAGCTTCATCGTCTCCCATAAAGAGAAAGAAATACGCCGCTCCGGCACCACCACCCAGCAGTAACAAGACAGCAATGATGATAATAATCAGTTTCTTTTTACCACCACCGGAAGAGCCTTCTTCCCCTTCCGCGCCACCATCTAATTTCAGATCCTGTTCTGCAGCCATATCAGACTTCTCCTGCTTACTGTCAATTTAGCAATAGCCGTGCCACCGATTTCCGTCAAAAATCCAACAGAACAAAAAACAACACAGCATTATCGGCGATCTGGCGCACCATCAAGGCTGGCGGGCTTTCGCGGTTATGAAAGAACCCGGACAACACGATGGAAACGTCCCAGTTACAGTTTAGAAGGTTCTCAGCAGGGCGCCGGGAATACGGCATAGAGGGTTAAGATTCGCTCAAAAAGCTGGGTTCCTGACGCGACAAGAAACAGGCGCTACAAAGAAAATGGCATGCCGAAGCAATTGGCGCAGAAAAGAAATTGAAGAGAACCAGAAGAAGGAGAACAGGGCCGGGTAAAGAGCATCTGTACCCGGCGCCTGCGGCAGACCTCGCCAACGATCAGGCGAAGGTATCCAGCAGCGAATTAACCGCCGAAACAACGCCGCGCGGCTCCTGCAATGATGATTCATCATCGGTTGTCAGGACACCGTCACTGCCATATTGATCATTACCATCACTGCCAGGCTGCCCGGACTGCTGTTGCGAAGAGCCGGACTGTGTGGATACATCAAATCCGCTGAGGGTCATCCCCTGCTGCGCCAGGGCATCACGTAGCCGCTGCGCATTGGCTTCAAGTACATCCCGAACCTGATTATTCTGTACCTGAACCTGCACGCTGGTCTGATCCTGATGAACCTGCAGCTTCAGCTCCATGCTGCCAAGCTCCGGCGGATCCAGCTGAATACGCGCTTCCTGAATTCCTTCAGCCACCATAGTGACGATACGACTGCCCAGAGCCGCACCCCACTTATTACCGTCACTGCCGAATTCCATGCGCTCACGCGCCAGCGTACGTTCTGTTTTCAGCAACTGATCATTGTTTACCTCCTGATCGGAGGTGGTAAACAGTTCAGCTGCCTCACTCTCACTGGTATCTGCCGGACTGCTGGCTGCCGCCAGAGCCGCCGTTTGCGCCGGATCAGCAGTGACTGCTGTCGTGTTATTCACAGGCTGCGCATTGGGCGCGGATGTCTGTGTGACGTTAAGCGGATTCAGCTGGGCCGTTTCGCGGCTGGACTTTTCTGTCACCGGGGTAAAAATCTCAGCGTCAGGATCCAGGCCGCTATCCTGATCGGTTTCTGTATCAGCGCTGTCTGCCGCCATCATATTTGCCGATGAATCAGCCGCTGATCTGCTCTTATCCATGCCTGCGGATTTATTTGCATCAGCACTGCGCGCCGGCGTTGCTGCCGCCGGGGCGGCTACGACCGCCGCTGCTAACACAGCACCAGAGGCATCGGTATCGGATTCATCTGTGGGCGTAGTAATCTGCAACGCTTCAATATCCGTCATCAGCCCGCCCTGCGCTAAGTCATCTGTATCAGTCTCAGCGGGTGAGAGGCTGCTGACCGGTATCGGCTTTTTGCCTTGCGCGATCTGCTCAAGTACAGAACGCAACTGATCGTCAGCGACAGCAGGATCCGTGAGATTGACTGCAGCGCCGGCAAGCGGCAGTGACGGCGGCAAGTGCTGGTCGTCCGGCGGCAAATTCTGTAACTCAGATAAACCTGCAGAAGCCAGATCGCCATCCGCTAATAAACCTGCCAGATCGTCTTCACTGAGGCCCAGATCCGCCAGCAACGTCGCAAACGAACCGTTGCCGGAATCCCCGGAAGTCAGCTCTGATGCCGGTGCATCGAGGTTCTGACCCAATGACATAAACAGATTAAGAATGGAGGAGTTTGATCCCATTGCGTTCATGCGTCGCTCCGTTAAGGATTGAATCCCGTGCCATCAGAGGCACCTTAATGGGTATAACGCAAACACCGGGCCAGATTGTATTCAGAACGAATAAAAAGACTGCGCCCCGCTCACAGCATTTGCTGCATCAGAGCCTTGACTGCATCATACTCCTGCTCAATGGCAGCAATTAACGAGGCAGTATTTTCCAGGCGGTTTTCACGCCCGGCGTTTTCCAGTTCATAACATAGTTTGGCAAGTGCTGCGGCTCCGATATTACTGCTGGCACCCTTAAAGCTATGGGCCAGTTCGCGCAGTGATTCGGCATTTCCGTCATCGCTTGCCTGATGAATGGCTGGCAGACGTGCTTCAGAGTCCTGCATATAGACCTGAATCAATTCACCAAACTCTTCTTCCATCACTTCACGCAGCATATCCAGCGCTTCGGTATCGAAATGATCAACCAGATCCGGCACAGTCAACTTCCTCCATCCTGTGTCTGCGGCCATCGTATCACCGCTTCAACCTGATTGCCTACGCCCAGATAGCGCAGGGAGCTACAGATGCTGTTAATCAGCGGGATGCCGCGCCCTGAGTAGTTATTATTCCCCGTACTGTTATCGCGGTTAAAGCCGATGGCAGCATGATCAAAGCCGCTGCCACTGTCTTCTATGCGCAGTGTCAGCTCACCACTGTGGCCATCTCCGTTGTGCTGCATATGAATACGCACATAACCGCCTTTCAGTTCTTTCAGCCTTTGTTCACGCTGCTGGTAATATTCCAGAAAGCCATTGGCTGATCGCTTCAGAGCGGAGTTCAGTTCCAGCACGCCATGTTCAAAGGCATTGGAAAATAATTCGGCGAATACGGTGTACAGCTGCCCGCCCATCTGCCGCAGTCCCGGCACTTCCATCATGATGTGCATCATCAATGGCATGGGGTTAAAGTTTTTCAGACTGTCCGGCCCCAGTTCATAAGTCATTACCCAGTCTACCGGGCCGGATACCGGACCGGCGGACACTTCCATTATCACGTCACGATAGTCTTCCTGCTCAACCATGGTTAATTCCAGCAGGGTCGTATCATCATCCTGATCATTGCCTTGCAGAAAATCCGACAGCGTACTCTGAATACCATCAAACACGTCTTCCGGCCGCTCTGACTGGGTGAATACATTGCGCAAGCGTTCTTCGCCGAACATCTCGCCATCCGGATTACGCGCTTCCTGAATACCATCCGACCAGAGAAACAGACGATCGCCCGGGTTTACCTGGATTTCCTGCAGATTATCGGAAAACTTTTCATTGCTCAGAACACCTAATGGCAGATTGCTCGACGACAGCGTCTCAACTGCCAGAGTATCGCCCCGCAGCAGGAAGCAGTCGGGCAGCCCGCCCATCCAGATCCCCATGGATTTACGGTCAATATCAAGATCCACAACAGCTGCACAGCAGAAAAAACCGACCGGCAAAATCCCCTTAAGCTTAAGGTTCATTTCGCGCAGAATATCCGGTATACCAAAGCCTTTCGCCGTCATACCGTAAAATATTTCGGCCAGCGGCATGGCACCGATAGCTGCCGGTAAGCCGTGGCCTGTAAAATCACCCAACAGCACGTGCATCCCACCCGCCGGTTTATGAGCGGCCAGCAGCACGTCGCCGTTAAATACCGCCAGTGGCGACAACATGTAACGGATATTCGGCGACGACAGACAGCCGGCGTGAGCAACATTATCAAACACCGCTTTGGCGACATGCTGCTCATGCATCAGATGTTCATTGTTCTGGGCAATGGTATCGCGCTGCTTCTGCAGCGTGCGGTTCATGTCCCGCATGCGATAGAAGGAATTGATCTTCGCCTGCAGAATGATGTGGTTGTAGGGTTTGGACAGAAAGTCGTCACCGCCGGATTCCAGACAGTCGGCAAGACTCTGAGCATCCGTCAGCGAGGTAAGAAAAATGACAGGAACAAAATCTTCGCCGGCCAGGGTTTTAATCTGACGCGCAGCTTCGCGTCCTCCCATGACCGGCATCATAACGTCCAGAAGTACGATATCGGGCTGATGCTGCTCAAACGCTTCTATGGCAAGGGCACCATTTTCCGCTTCAAACACCTGATATCCCTGATTGCGGACAATCCGCGACAAAACCATCCTGTCGATCTGATTATCATCCGCAATCAGTACTTTGATGCTATCCATACTGCTCTGGACTTAATGAATCTGAAACAGCTGTTCGAAGTTCGAAATCGTCAGAATCTTACGCACATCCTGATTGCAGTTAACGATCTGCACGTTGGCGTTATCGCCCCCGGCAAAATCACGCAACAACAACAACATGCCCAATGCAGAGCTGTCGAGATAAGATGTTTTGCCGAGATCAACGACAAAACTCTTTACATCCGCTGCCGTGTTCTCGTAAGCGTCACGGAAATCCTGATGTGCGCTGAAATCAAAGCGCCCATCCACCTTAATGGTCAGTTCCCGTCCGTCGCCTGCGAGTGATGCCTGTACACCCATCGAATATTCTCCATAAATTTCAGTAAGCTAAGCAGCCTGTCAGCATGCCCGCCTCATCTCACTTTTATAGTTTTAGCACAAAGCACAGGAAAGTCATGGCCAACGCACCTTTATATTGCTTCTTTGAGCATAGCTGCCGCAATTTTACTGAGAGGCAGAATCTGATCAGCCGCTTCCAGGTCAACAACCGCCTTAGGCATCCCCCAGACCACGCTGCTGGCTTCATCCTGTACCAGAGTAACCGCACCTTCATCGTGACGGCGTTTCATCGCCATAGCGCCATCAGCGCCCATACCCGTTAGCATGACAGTTACCAGCTTTTTGCAATCCACGTACTTTGCCAGTGAGTCAAACATCACTTCAACAGACGGACGGTGGCGATTGACCTTCTCTGCATCCGACAGCACGCAATACAGGCTCTGCCCTTCTTTACGGAAGGTCAGATGAAAATCTCCGTGGGCGATAATCACCCGGCCTGGCTTCACTTCCAGACCATCACAGGCTTCGCGCACATCCATCGCCAGACTTCGGTCAAGACGGGTAGCCAGAGAAGCACTGAATACCGGCGGGATGTGCTGAGTGATTACGATCGGCGGACAGGTGGATGGCACCGTACTGAGTAACTCGCGGATCGCTTCCGTGCCGCCGGTAGAAGACCCTACTGCGATCATTTTGCTGTATTTAGCGTCAGGCTGTGGTGCCGGGTTAACCCGCAGGTTCTTCTTACCTGCTATTGGCTGAACCCGGGCGTTTGCCGCCATACGCACCTTCTCTATCAGTCGGCCGGCAAACTTATGATAACTGGCTTCATCCTGTGCCGTGGGCTTGGCAATATAATCAATCGCCCCCATTTCCAGAGCATCCAGCGTTGCTGGCGCCCCGGCCTCCGTCAGGGTCGAAACCATGACTACCGGCATAGGCCGGAGACGCATCAGGTTATTGAGAAACTGCAGCCCATTCATTTTGGGCATTTCAACATCCAGCGTCAGCACGTCAGGATTCAGCTGTTTAATTTTTTCCCTGGCAATAAAAGGGTCGGCGGCCATCCCGACCACCTCGATATCCGGGGAATTCTCAAAGACCTCACTGAGCATTTTGCGCATGAGGATCGAATCGTCGACAATCAGAAGACGAATTCTGGTATCCATACGAACCTCCGGTACCTAGAACAAGTCAATGCTGCCAGCGTCAGAAACCGAAGGCTTGGCCATTTCTTTCTGGTACGCGACTTCACGTTTAATAATTGTATCGTTCTGCAGTTGTTTGATCCTTCTGACTTTGACCGATCCGGTATCGGGGAAATAAAGCACTTTACGCGCGAATTCATCACCAAGGTCGGATGCCATTACGCTCAGGCCTTCGTTCTGCAGATAATTGTAGGCGAACAGAATATTTCTCTGACCAATATCGGTCATCGATGCGATCATCTGACCGCCACCGAACAGCTTCACTTCCAGATTCTCCCGACGCCCACCGCGCTTAAGAATTTCGTTGATCAGATACTCCATGGCCCAGTTACCGTAACGGGACGCATGCGTAGAAGGATTACTGCCCCAGACATCGGATGAATGCTCACCCTGCTCCGGTAACATAAAATGATTCATACCACCGATACCGCGAACACGATCACGGATACAGGCAGAAATACAGGACCCCAGAACGGTAACAATCATTTCACCGTGGGTGGACACATAAAATTCCCCCGGCAGAATCTTGGCCGCCCAGACTTTATGGATGTTGTCCCAGTAACGATTTACATGTTCAAAACCAGAGCTGGCCGGCGGTTGAACCGGCCGCGGTGCATCATGAATACTCATCGTGCCTTCCGGTAAATTGTTTGCCCCAGAGAATCAAAGCGATCACTGATACCTGACAGGTTTTCTGAGTGCCCGATCATCAGATGAGCACCGTCCGGCATCATATCGGCAATACGTTTAAACAGAACTTTCTGGGTATCTTTATTAAAATAAATGACGACATTCCGACAAAAAACGATGTCGAACGGCCCTTTCATCGGCCAGTTTTCCAGCAAATTCAGGCGCTTGAAGTGCACCATGTCGCGCAACTCGTCCTTAACCTGAATGGACCGTCCGTCTTTATTGACGCGGAAATATTTCTTCAGGATGTCTTCGCTCAGGCCGTCGGCTCCCGACATGGAATAGACACCATTACGCCCTGTCTCAAGTACGTTTGAATCCAGGTCCGTGGCCAGAATCTTGATATCCCAATCAGAAGGAAAGCCCGCCTGTTTAATGGTAATGGCGATCGAGTATGCTTCCATTCCGGTTGAAGAGCCTGCAGACCAGATACGCAGACGCTTACTGTCCTTGCGGGCGAAACGCAGAGCTGGCAGAAGCTCATCACGCAGGAAGCGAAAGTGATGTGATTCGCGAAAAAACGAAGTCAGGTTGGTTGTCAGCGAATTAATAAAATCCGTTGATTCCTTATCCAGATTATTTTCGAGATAGTCCAGGTACTCGCGGAAAGACGCCAAGTGAAGAGTTCTCACCCGGCGCGCAATCCGTGAATACACCATGCTGCGTTTATGATCAGCGAGAACAATCCCTGTTAACTCACCAGCCATTCTGGAGATCTGCTCGAAATCCTTATCGGTCATCAGGAATTCGCGTTTTTCCTCTTCCTCTGCTGCGCCCATATCTGACTAATCTCCTGATCAGAATTCCGCCCAGTCATCATCATCCGAACTTACAGAAAAGCCGGTATTCTTCTGTCCGGTTGTCGTGCCGGTCGATGCCGGTTTGGCTGGCGCAGCCGGAGCGGCGCTGACAGCGGTCATACCAACATTCATACTGCGATGACCTTCACTGAGGCTGAAGAATTCCATCATCTGCATCATTGACTGCGCCTGTTCTGCCATGGCTTCACCGGCAGCGGAGGCTTCTTCCACCAGCGCTGCATTCTGCTGAGTCATTTCATCCATCTGCGCAACCGCACTGTTGACCTGTTCGATACCGGATGACTGTTCACGGGCAGCAGTACTGATTTCTTTAATCATGACTGACACACGATCAACCGAATCGATAATTTCACCCAGAGTTTTACCGGATTCGTTCACCAGAGAAGTACCGGCTTCCACTTTATCGACGCTGTCACGGATCAGGTCTTTAATTTCACGCGCTGCACCAGCAGAGCGTTGCGCCAGGTTACGTACTTCGCCCGCCACAACCGCAAATCCGCGTCCCTGCTCTCCGGCACGGGCTGCCTCTACCGCAGCATTAAGTGCCAGCAGGTTCGTCTGGAAGGCGATTTCATCAATCACACCAATGATGTCGGCAATTTTCTTACTGGCGTCATTAATTTCATCCATTGCCACCACAGCTTTACTGACCACCTGGCCACCGGTTTCTGCTTTCTGTTTGGCAGATGCTGCCAGCTCGTTAGCGTGCACCGAGTTTTCACTGGTCTGTTTAACGGCACTGGTCATCTCTTCCATACTGGAGGCTGTTTCCTCCAGGCTGGACGCCTGAGATTCCGTACGTTTGCTTAAGTCTGCGTTACCCTGGGCAATTTCGCTGGCACCGGTGGACACAGTGGATGCTGCTTCACGGATCTTGGTAATGATTTCGGTCAGACGGTCAACGGTAGCGTTGGCGTCCTGCTTCAGTTTGTCGAACGCGCCCTGATAATCATCATCGATTTTGCGGGTCAGGTTACCATGGGCGAGTGCATCAAATACGCGAATTGTATCGCTGACAACACTGTCGGAAATCGTCAGCAGGCGGTTCAGACCATCAGCCAGTTTCAGGAAGAAACCATCTTTACCCCGGGTCTCAATGCGGCGGGATAAATCACCAGCTGCTGCGGCATCCACAATCTGATCAATTTCTTTTTCTGCAAATACTTCCTGGGTACGATCTTTCCATTCAAGGATGGTACCGATACGTTCATTATCATCGTTATAAATCGGATTAGCGGTTAACGCGAAGGTACGGCCACCAACCACAATTTCGGTATTGTAGGTTTTGCTCAGTGCACTCAGCATCGAACGCTGATGAGCCGGATTTTTATGGAAGGTATCGATATTTTTTCCCATCAGAGAGGATGCATCAAAGCCCGGGATATCCTTACGCAGATCCGCTTCGGCATCGCCCATCATTTTGGTGACAGCGTCGTTCATATAAATGATATTACAATCGTTATCAGCGATCATGGCATTGGTTGCCACAACATCCAGCGCCTGCTTGACACGGGCATTGGCATTGGCGATTTCACGTTCGCGGGCAGCGTTGGCCATTTCTTCTGTTTTGTCGATCCATTCAACAATGGTGCCCACACGCTTACCATTCGCACCGATCCATGGCGTAGCGATCAGAGAGAAATTCAGACCAGCAACATTGAGCATGGTTTTAAATGGCTTTTGCAGTCCGGCGATCATGCCACGCTGATGCTCTGGTGCCTTGTGAAAAACATCCACATTAGTACCCACCAGATCTTTAACGCTGAACTTTGGTAATGCCTTTTTCAGATCATCTTCACGATCAGACAACATATCAACCAGGCTGTCATTAACGTACTGAATCACCATGTTGTTATCTGCCAGCATCACGTTAGCCTGGCAGATTTTTAATGCACCAGCCGCGTCAGCGTTAACCTTATTCTCTTTGTCTTTCAGCACACGTTCAGTGATATCGGTTGCATACTTAACCACTTTAAAAGGCTTACCGGTTTCATCTAACACCGGGTTGTAGGACGCCTGAATCCAGACTTCTTTACCGCCTTTAGCGATCCGCAGGTACTCGGCCTGATGGAACTTGCCGCGATTGAGGATATGCCAGAAATCGCTGTATTCCTCGCTTTCACGATACTCACTGTCAACAAAGATGCGGTGGTGTTTACCTTTCACTTCGTCAAGGGAGTAACCCATAACATCCAGGAAGTTCTGATTGGCATCCAGAATAGTACCGTCCATAGAGAATTCGATCCGCGCCATACTGAGATCCAGTGCGGACATCACGGATTCCAGCTCCTTCTCGCGCTGGCTAACTCCGGAACCTGAAAACATGCTAAAAATGCTCATTACCTTCTCCTATCCTGCAGACAAGCTGCCGAATCAAGTATGCAGTGCCTTTATTCTGTTATTTGACCAACATTTCCCAGTTGTCCCGGGATGCTGAGCAGTTCGTTCACATCAAGAAGAATGACCATCTTCTCATTCACATTAACCAGGCCTTTAATGAAGCCCGAATTCTTATCTTCTGTCAGTTCTGGCGGACGACGGGTAGAGCCGTCAGAAATGGTGTACACATCAGATACGGCATCAACCACAATCCCCATAACCCGCTCACCATATTTGCCGTCCACTTTCAGAATAATCACCACGGTCACAGGACTATAATCCACCTGTTTCAGACCGAAGCGCAGACGCAGATCCATAATGGGAACAATGGTGCCGCGCAGATTAATTACGCCCTTTATGTACTCTGGTGCGTTAGGAATCATAGTGGACGCTTCCCAGCCACGGATTTCCTGTACGGCGAGGATATCCACGCCATATTCTTCATCTGCCATCATAAAGGTCAGGTATTGCTGCTCATCAAGACCGACAGTTTCTTTGACTTGTTCTGCTGCACTCATTGCTATGCCCTACGCTGCCTTATCGGATGATGTGATTTTTTTGACCGGTTCGAGATTTTTGCCGATGTTGGAAATATCGATAATCAGCGCCACCGTGCCATCACCCAGAATGGTTGCACCAGAGATACCGTTCACTCTCTGGTAGTTCTGTTCCAGACTCTTAATTACAACCTGCTGTTGTCCCAGCAGATCATCAACCACTATGCCAATTTTTTCGGTATCACCTTCAACCACCACCAACATAGGGTTTTCGAATTCTTCTTCTTTGGCGCGCAGGCCGAACATCTCATCCAGACGCACGATAGGAATATATTCATCGCGCAGCTTCATAACGTACTGGCTGCCGGTAATGTGATTAAGCGACAGCTTCTGCAGCTGAATGGATTCAACAATGGATACCAGCGGGAAGATGTAGGTTTCGTCTTTGACTTTAACCAGCTGCCCGTCAAGGATTGCCAGAGTCAGCGGCAGACGAATGGTAAACGTGGAACCTTTCCCTTTATTGGATACCACTTCAATGGTGCCGTTCAGTTCATTGATATTACGTCGCACAACGTCCATACCAACGCCACGACCTGATATATCACTGACGACATCCGCAGTTGAAAATCCCGGCATAAAAATCAGCTGATGAATTTCTTCTTTGCTCAGCTCAACGTTGTCTTCGATTACCTTATTTTTACGGGCTTTTTCCAGAATTTTCTCTTCGTTAAGGCCGGCACCGTCATCTTTTACTTCAATAACGATATTGCCCCCCTGATGATAGGCATTCAGGGTGATGGTGCCTTCTTCAGACTTACCGGCCGCCAGACGTTTATCGGTTGTTTCCAGTCCATGGTCCATGGAGTTACGTACCAGGTGAACTAATGGATCGCCGATTTTTTCCATAACGGTCTTATCCAGTTCGGTATTTTCACCCAGCATGACCAGATTCACTTTTTTACCCAGCTGACTGCCCAGATCACGCACCAGACGCGGAAAGCGGCTGAAGGCGAAGCTGATTGGCATCATGCGGATTTTCATCACGCTTTCCTGCAGCTCACGGGTATTCTGTTCGAGCTGAGACAGTCCTTCCTGCAGACGGGCGAGACGATCCATATCAAAATCCTGACCCAGCTGACCAAGCATTGATTGAGTGATAACCAGCTCACCCACCATGTTGATCAGGCTGTCTACTTTATCGATGGAGACGCGGATAGATGATGGCTCCGCATTTTTCTGCGGTGCTTTTTTCGCTTTTGCCGCAGCGGCAGCAGCACCGGCGACAGCCGCAGTATTCACCGCGGCAGCAACCTTCTCAGGAACAGGCAACGGAGTTACTTCAGCGGTCTGCGCTGCAGCGTCTTCATCGGTATATTCAGCGGCAGCTTGTGCAGGCGCTGCAGTATCTCCGGCAAGAGGATGGATAGCGATTTCACAATCATCAGCAACCCATTCAAAAACCCCTTCAATGGCGGCTTTATCAACATCCGTGCGGACGTACAGATCCCAGCTGATATAACACTGCTCCGGAGTGAGAGAGGTCAGTTCAGGAAGGCGCGACAGATCCGGCACCACTTCCAGGTTCCCGGCGCCAACAATTTCCTGCAGCTCACGGAACATACGGAATGGTTCATTACCTGTCTGCAGCAGATCTTCAGCCGGAATAAATGTGACATGCCAGCCGGCGCCTGCGCTGCCGACTGCGTCTTCAGTAACGTTTTCAGCCACCTCTTCTGCAGCACTTTCGCCGTGCAGAATGGCCTCAAATTCCGCTTTTAATCCCGCTGCGCGCTCAGAATCCGGTTCATCACCTGCCTGCAGACTGGTCAGCATTGCACGCAGGCAATCCACTGACTGCAGAAACAGATCCACGTATTTTGTTTCCATCTGGCGTGTGCCAGAACGGATTTCATCCAGCAGGGTTTCCACGACGTGGGTGAAATTAGAAACCTGCATAAATCCAAAGGTACCGGCTCCCCCCTTAATGGAGTGAGCAGCCCGGAAGATAGTGTTCACCGTTTCAGCGTCAACTTCCTCCGGCACCAGGTCGAGGAGCTGACTTTCCATAACATCCAGCCCTTCGAAACTTTCTTCAAAGAAAACCTGATGAAATTGTGAAAGATCAATGCTCATACATTTACCCCAGTACGCGTTTAATCGTGCCCAGCAACTGATCCGGATTGAATGGTTTTACGATCCAGCCGGTGGCACCTGCCTGCTTACCCTGCATTTTCATGTCGCCCGCAGATTCCGTAGTCAACATAAGTACAGGTACAAACTTGTAATCGGCCAATGTCCGTAATTCCTTAACTAATTCGATGCCATTCATGTTTGGCATGTTTACATCAGAAAGGACCAGATCGTATTTTTTCTGGCTTGCCAGCTTGAGGGCTTCTACGCCGTCGCATGCTTCTTCAACATCATGCCCGGCACCCCGCAGGGTAAAAGAAACCATCTGTCGCATGGATGCAGAATCATCAACAGCTAAAATGCTCGCCATGTTTTAACTCCCGTTAACGTTAGTGCTCTGTATTTGAAAGGTGTAAAGCCTGGGTAAGGCCCAGATAACCAGCAGTTTCCACTAACACATCAGAATACCCCTGCCAGTGAATACGGTGCCCTGTTTTATCCAGTGTAGTCTGCAATGAAAGCAGCAGTTGCAGACCTGCGGTATCACAGAACTGAACCTTGCTGGCGTCAATTTGGATCTCGCCACCCTGGATAACGGACTTTTCGGTTTCGGCAAACAGCGCTTCAACCTGGTCGATACTCAGGCGCTCGCCGCAATTGATGGTGATGGTGTCTGTCATATTCAGCCCCAATAAGCCTTACTATGACTCTAAGATTAGACGCAGATTTTCAGCCTGCTAAAGAAATCGCACTATTGATAGACATAAACGTATTTTTACTGACACAGGTTAAGGTCAGACACGGCGGGGGATACAGAGGCAGGGACGAAATTGAGCGAATCAAAAAACAATAACAGAATGTATTCTGCTATTGTTCGCAAATGTAATAATACAGACGTACCGTTTATAACCCGCATAACCCGTTATCATGCACAGACGGCTTAGTCCGTGATCAGCGATAACTTAATCCGTGATCAGTGATAAGGAGAAGAACGCGCTGCATTGCGACTGGTCCACTCATCGGACTGCTTCTGCGCTTCTTTGTCAGCAACCTGCGCTGCTTCCAGCTCCAGCCGCTCTATCAGTTCCTGCAGTGCTTTTACTTTGCCATGCAGCGCAAGGTAATTCTGGCGGGCGTTGTCTGTCTGCTTCTGCAACAGGGCAATCTGTTGCTGCTGCGCATTAATAGCCTGCTCAATCTGCCCCATAAAGCCAATGGTGTTATGGATCTGTCCGGCACTGACAGCAGTGGAAGACGGGGCTGATATTTTCTGCTGATATTCGAGACTGTAGGTCAGCAGCTGCTGTCGCTGCTCCTGCTCCGCCGCCAGCTTCTGCTGCAAAGCGCCCCACTGGCTGAGCGCCTGCTGTTCTTCGCGCTCGGTCAGATCAAGAACAACCTGCAGACGTCTGGCGCGCGGATGGCGTCTCATCGCGCTTTAGCCTGCGCGTTATTTGATTGATTGCCCTGAGCGGGAATCGGAAACAGTTCATTCAGGGCATTGGCGCTGGCGTTAAGATCCGAGCCTTCACTCAGTCCCTGACGCAACATGGCTTTAATTTTTGGCAGCCGGTCAATGGCCAGATCCAGCAGGTTATCATTACCCGACTGATAGGCTCCGACGGCAATCAGATCCTGATTCTGACGATAATGTGATAACAGCTGTTTACACAGCTGTGCCTTGCGCAGCCAGTCTTCACTGACGATCTGTGGCATAACCCGGCTGACCGATGCTTCCACATCGATCGCCGGATAGTGACCTTCTTCCGCCAGTTTCCGTGACAACACAATATGGCCGTCAAGAATTGCCCGGCTGGCATCGGCCACCGGGTCCTGCATATCGTCACCTTCACTGAGCACGGTATAAAAAGCGGTAATCGAGCCACCACCCTGTGGACCATTACCGGTGCGCTCAACCAGCTTGGGTAATTTATTAAATACGGACGGCGGATACCCTTTGGTTGCCGGAGGCTCTCCCACGGCAAGGGCAATTTCACGCTGTGCCTGGGCATAACGTGTCAGCGAGTCCATTAACATCAGCACATTCAGCCCCTGATCGCGGAAGTACTCCGCCACCGAGGTGCAATACTGAGCGGCACGCAGGCGCATTAAGGGTGAGTCGTCCGCCGGGGATGCCACGACTACAGAACGCTGCAGACCCTCTTCTCCCAGAATTTCGTCGATAAATTCCTTCACCTCACGGCCACGCTCGCCGATCAGACCAACGACGACGATGTCGGCATTGGTAAAGCGGGTCATCATGCCCAGCAATACACTCTTACCGACACCTGAACCGGCGAACAGACCAATACGCTGGCCACGGCCAACGGTCAGCATCGAATTGATTGCGCGGATACCGACATCGAGCGGCTCGCGAATAGGAGCGCGATGCAAGGGGTTAATAGTCTGCCCCTGTAAATGGCCCTGACTGATCCCCTGCAGTGGCCCACGGCCATCCAGAGGGCGTCCTGTGCCGTCCACCACGCGCCCCAGCAGACCAGGCCCCACCGGCACATCCGCAGCAACGGTCAGCGGCCACACGCGGGCCCCCGGGCGCAGCCCTTCCATCTGTTCAATCGGCATCAGGAAAATGCGTTGCCCATCAAAACCAACCACTTCGGCCTCGATATCGCCTCCCTGCTGACGCTCGACCATACAGCGGTCACCCACCCTTACGTTCAGACCAATCGCTTCCAGCGTCAGGCCAACCATCCGGATCAGTTTACCGGCGACTTTGGGCTGATAAGGAGATTGCTCGCCCAGCACCCCTGCCCAGCGCTCACTGAGGCTCATCCGGAACCTCGGTGGATACAGTACGCGATGCATTATAAGAATCTGGCTGAGAGCCGTTTTCGGAGTCCTGAAGAAGGTCAGCAGAGGCAGCTTCAGCGCTTTCTTCTGCCCGGTTGAGAATGTCTGTCGCGGCAGGGTCTTCAGCCAGCGGGGATGGTGGCGTGTCGTCAGCAAGGGCGGCATCGACCGCCTGCTGAAGTTCTTCGTTTATTTCATCCGCTGCGTCCGGCTGTTCAGTCTGCTCAGCAATTGCCTGATGCAGCTGATTCTGTTCATCATCGTCCGGGAAACTGGCAGCTTCCTGCATCAGCATTGGCAGAACCCGCTGCAGCAGCTGATTCAGGTGATCGGCGGTGGAATATTCAACCAGTGAGTGCTCACTTTCGACACGGCATTCACCGGCACGCAGTTTATCGTCCACGCGGTAATGCACTTCATCGCCGGTCATATCCAGACTGTTTTGCAGATGCGCAGCGTCATCAGGGCCGACAAAAACTTTAATCTGTTTTTCACCAGCCGGGAGTTCGTCCAGTGCATGGCGCACGTACTGATAAATGTTACGCGCTCCGCTGTGCAATTCGGTCTGCAGTACCTGTTCACACATACCCGCCAGCATGGCTGCCAGCACTTCCGGCAATGCCTGATCGCGTTCAACGATACTGGCCTGCAGATGCTGAATCAGACGATTCAGACGGCCGGAGATATTATTGATTTCCGCCTGCGCTTTACGCAGTCCTTCGGCGTGGCCTTCTTCACGCCCCTGTTTTTGCCCTTCTGCTTTGCCTTCAGCAAATCCGGCATCGTAACTTTCTTTGTGGCCAGCCTGATAACCGTCTTTATGGCCCTGCTGACGCCCTTCCACCAGACCCTGCTCAAGGCCATCGTTGTAGGCTTCACGACGGATATTTTCCAGCTCTTCTGCGGTTGGCAGATTCAGCTCTTCTGCCTCTTCCTGCGCAGACTCTGTGGCTACTTCTTCCTGCTTTTTCTCTTTTTCTGCCGTCCAGCCCGGCGGCTCCGTCCAGAACGGCAGACGCCAGGGTTTTACGTCTTTTTTATTTTTGACGTCTTCTTCATGCAGAGGATGAAAATGATGCGGCTGACGGATTCCAGTCATATTACATCATGGCCTCACCACCACCGCCGAGCACGATTTCACCGGCATCCGCCAGACGTCGGGCAATGGTAAGAATCTCTTTCTGCGAAGCTTCCACTTCGCTGACTTTAACCGGCCCTTTCGCTTCAAGATCATCACGCAGCAATTCGGCCGCACGTTTCGACATATTCTTGAATATCTTTTCCTGCACGGCCGGGTCCGCACCTTTCAGCGCAACAACCAGAAGGTCGGTGGAAACTTCGCGCATCAGTGCCTGAATGCCGCGGTCGTCGACATCCACCAGATTGTCGAAGACGAACATAAGATCCTGAATCTGAATACCCAGATCTTCGTCCACTTCTTTGATCTGTTCGAGCAGGTCCGCCGCCATGGTGCTGTCCACAAAGTTGACAATATTGGCCGCCACTTTGACACCACCCATACTGGTGGTCTGAGCACCCCCTTTGCCAGAGAACTGACGCTCAAGAATATCGTTCAGCTCATGCAGTGCAGCCGGCTGAACCGCCTCCAGTGCAGCAACCCGCATAACAATATCGAGACGTACTTTTTCCGGGAAATTGGAGAGAATTTCTGCCGACTGGTCAGCGTCCAGGTAGGACACCACGATCGCCTGAATCTGTGGGTGCTCATGACGGATAAGGTCCGCCACCTGGCGCGATTCCATCCACTTAAGTGAATCCAGACCTGTGGTATTACCGCCCAGCAGAATACGGTCAATCAGGGCGCCGGCTTTATCGTTACCCAATGCCTGTGTCAGCATATTCCGGATGTATTCGTCAGAGCCGAGTCCCATGCCGGTCTGACCACTGACGGCTTCCAGAAATTCAGCGACCACGCCTTCAACCTGCGACTGATTAACGTTGGCTAAAGTGGCCATGGCGGTACCGACTTTCTGTACTTCTTTCGGCCCCATGTGCTTGAGAATTTCAGCCGCGTCTTTTTCCCCCAGCGTCATCAGCAGAATCGCTGAGCGTTCCAGGCGGTTCAGTTTGGCAAGATCGTTAGCGCCGTTATTATCTTCAGGCATTTTCTTCGTTCACCCATTTAATAACCAGATTGGCAACCCGCGCCGGATCTTCAGCAATCAGGCCTTTAAGCGCATCCAGCTGCCGTTCAAAACTTTCCGATGCCCCCGGTAGCAGGAATTCATCCATCCCCGCCAGGGTTACTTTATCGTCATCCAGACCGGCTTCGGCGTCTTCAAGTTCATCCAGCAGTACCGAAGTTTCGTCACGTCCACGATTGGCAATACTTTTGATCGTTGGCCGGATCACACCGAAAATCAGCACCAGAATAAACAGACCAGCCAGAACCTGTTTCATAATTTCCCAGAACCATGGCTGCGTCCAGAAATCCGGATCGCCCAGTTCCAGCTCACCTTTACCCATGAAAGGTGAATTAATTACGTTAACACTGTCACCACGGGCGGCGTTAAAACCAACGGCGTCTTTCACCAGTACTTCCAGACGCTGTAAATCAGCATCTTCCCACGGCAGATAGACAGTGTCGCCGTCAGCATTCACAGAAGCCCTGTCATTTACGACTACTGCGACAGTCAAACGACGGATACGGCCAGGCTGTTGTTGTTTGTAACTTAATGTACGATCCACTTCGTAATTACGTGTAGCTTCTGAGCGACGATTAACCGTTGCACCGCCGGCACCGGCACCACCGTTCGCCTGTTCCGGTGCGGTCGCCGCCGCCGGTGGCTGATTGGATAATGCACCCGGAATACCACCATTGGTTTTATCCGCGTTTTCTTCATCAACCAGCTGCTCACTGCGCAGGGCAATAAGATCCGGGTTATAAAGTTCTTCGCTCTGTTCCTGGATAGTAAAGTCTACGTCGGCAGACACTTCTGCTTTATAGTTTTCCTGACCCAGCACTGGCTTGAGAATATTATTAACCGCCTGAGTAATGCCTTCTTCTAATTTTTCGGTGTATTCCAGCTGTTTATGGGCAACCATTTCACTGCTGTCTTCCGGTTCCATTTTAGACAACAGATTGCCGAACTGATCTACCACAGACACATCGGCACGTTCCATTTCTGACACGCTGGAAGCAACCAGATTCACAATGGCTTCGACCTGGTCGCGGGAGAGATTCTGTCCGGCGTACAGTTCAACAAAAACCGACGCGCGCGGTTTACGCTGATCGCGGACAAACACAGATTGCTTCGGCAAAGCGAGATGCACACGGGAATTACGCACGGCTTTTACGCTGGCAATAGTACGCGCCAGTTCACCTTCCAGGCCGCGGCGATAGCGGGCATTTTCGATAAACTGACTGGTACCCAGAGTATTGTCCTGATCGAGTACTTCCAGACCGACAGTCTTGTCGTCAATCAGACTGGCCGCCGCCAGCTTCATCCGGGCTTCGTGCAGATCGCTGGCTTCTACCATTAAAATCTGACTGGAAGGATCAATTTCAAAATTAATGCCTTCCTGTTGCAGAATTTCAATAATGTCCTGAGCGTTATGATCCTGCAGACGATGAACAAGGGGTTTATAGGTCGGCTCCTGCGACCACAGCATAATGGCAAATGATAACGCCACCACCAGAGCGATACCGCCGATAACAGCGATCTGACGGACAATCGACAGACGGTTAAAACCGGCAAGAACCGGATGGCCTCCTTCTGCAGCTGCAGAAGTACTTTCTGCCGGCAGATCTGATTCCGGAGCCGTTGCGGCGCCTGCGCCTGTTGCTTCAGCGGGTACATTTTCCATAAGGGTCTACCTGTTATACCGGCATATTCATGACTTCTTTATAGGCTTCGACCAGCTTGTTGCGCACCTGGGTCATCGCCTGAAAAGAAACACTGGATTTCTGCATGGCAATCATTACTTCCGGCAGATCAATGGAAGGATCACCCTGTTCAAAACGCGTCGCCATTTCCGCTGAGGTTTTCTGATGAGCGTTTACCGTATCAACGGCGTTTTTAAACATGGTCTGGAAATCCGGTACAGTATTATCACCGCTGATCGCGGCGGTGGACTGCTGTTCACTGAGTTGCTGTACCTTATCCGCCAGACTGGGACGCGTTTCTGTATTAATAGCGGCAGGCTGCTGTTCACGCATCTGCGCCTTAACCTGACGCATCTGCATCAGTACTGAATTAATATCAACCCGATCCACCATATCCTTTCCCTCACCCTGGACAGCTAGTCCGAAATATTGACGCTTTCTGCCGGTTTTTCTGTATTAATTTATGACTCTGCAATCGGCTTGCCAATTTGTTGTGGCGATTTCGTTTTTCAGGTGTCAAAAAAAAGCGCCTTAAAAAAGGCGCAAACAAGGGAAGATTATTACCGGGCGTCAGGCCAGCATGGCCTCGACATCAATACCGTCATCACGCAGACGCGCCATCTTGTATCTCAGGGTTCGTGGACTGATGCCAAGACGGTCGGCAGCATCTTTGCGGCTTGGTTCTTCTTTCAGTGCTTTGACGATCAGTTCAACTTCGCGGTTTTTCAGATCGTTGCCAAGCGCCTGCTCAGAATCCGTCAAAGAAATAACATCCGCCACCGGCATCTCTGACTGACGGTTTTTCGGAACCGGTGTCAGAATAAAATCGGCGGCGAACAACTGTGGACCAGACTGAATAATCAGTGCACGCTGCATCGTATTGTCCAGCTCACGGACGTTACCGGGCCAGGTATGTGTCATCAGTTTCAGTTCTGCATCCGCCGCCAGTGATGGTACCGGACGCTTCATTTTCGCGGCATGGTGTGCCAGCAGCCGTTTGGCCAGTGGCAGAATATCGTCTTTACGTTCACGCAGCGGCAGCCAGTGCAACGGGAAGACACTCAGACGATAATAGAGATCTTCACGGAACTGGCCATCGGCTACGTACTCGGCCAGATCACGGTTAGTGGTCGCCACGATACGGACATCCAGATCCAGTACTTTTTTACCACCCAGACGCTCGACCTGACGTTCCTGCAGAACACGCAGCAGCTTTGCCTGCAGACCAAGATCCATTTCGGTAATTTCATCCAGCAACAGCGTACCGCCATCGGCCTGCTCGAATTTACCCGGCATCGCATTGTAAGCACCGGTAAAGGCGCCTTTTTCATAACCGAACAACATGGCTTCCAGCATATTTTCCGGAATCGCTGCGCAGTTAATGGCAATAAAAGGCTGTAAGCGACGGGAGGAATGCTGATGAATGTAACGCGCCAGTACTTCTTTACCGGTTCCGCTTTCACCGCTGATCAGTACCGTTGAATCGGTTTGCGCTACACGTTCAGCCAGTTGAAATAACTGACGCGAAGCTACCGCTTCACACACTGGTTCTGATTCGTCATCCGCCCCTGCTGATGATGTCTGGTTAAACTGCTGCAGGATTTTATCCAGCTCCGGCAGCTCAAACGGCTTCATCAGATAATCATTGGCACCACGCTGCATGGCTTTAACCGCCTGGCCAACATCACCATAGGCTGTCATAAGCACCACCGGCAGCCAGGGATGAGCCGATTTTATGGCTTCCAGTAACCCCAGACCATCCATACCCGGCATATTAATATCTGACAACACCAGATCCAGAGGCTGTGCCGCGACAATGGCCATTGCATCGTTGCCATTGCCTGCTTCACAGACTTCATGCCCTTTTATCATCAGGGTATCGACAATCGCTTCGCGCAGACGGGGATCATCTTCCACAACTAAAAGACGCATATTTTTCTCCTTGCTGATGACCAATACAGAGCCGCGACCCTGCTATCAGTGAACCGGTAAAATAAATTGAGCTGACGCGCCACCAGTCGGGCTGTCTGTCAGGTGAAATTCCGCTTTATGTGCTCTGGCAACCGCCTGCACCACTGCCAGACCAAGGCCCGTGCCATTGGCTTTTGTGGTGTAAAACGGTTCGAGAATTTTTTCTTTTTGCTGATCTGTCATACCCGGTCCGTTGTCACTGACGGTCAGGCTTATCTGTGCGTCGCCGCAGCGGATAACATCAATATCGATATGCACCGGAGCAGCACTGGATTCGATGGCATTATTCACCAGGTTCATCACTGCACTGATCAGTGCATCGCGGTTACACACCAGACGCTGATCCGGTATTTCATTATGAATGCGGCAGGTACCGTGACTGTTCTGCAATGGCACCTCCATCGCATCACTCACTCCCTGCATTAATTCCGCCAGTGACACTTCGTCGTTCAGCGGCGCTTCACCACGGGCAAAGATCAGCATATCGCGCACCTGGTTTTCCAGATGACGTAAACGTTCCTGCAGCTTTCCGGCAAAGCGGATGCGATGTTCATCCTGCAGTTCAGGCGCGGATAAATGTCCGGCATAAAGGGTTGCTGCGGCTAACGGCGTACGGATCTGATGCGCCAGCGAGGCGACCATTTTTCCCATGGCAGACAAACGTTCATATTGACTGAGCTGTGCCTGTAACTGCCGGGTTTCAGTCATATCCGTCAACAGAATTACCTGTCCCGGCTCGTTCGTCATGGCGGCCGTACGTACCTGCACGCGGCGTCCATCCACCAGTGAAATTTCATGACCATCATCACGACGCGGTTTAAAACAGGTCTGAATCAGCTGACGCCAGCGCCGGCCATTCAATGATTCAACCTTTGCTAACGGCAGCAATAATTCATCTGCGGCGCGGTTACTCTGGCGTACACAACCAAACTGATCGAGCACCAGCACAGCAGCAGGCAACAGCTGCAGCAAGCTTTCCAGCTTGTCCGCAAGGCGTTCTTTTTCCGCCATTTCCTGCATGCGCTGCGCAGAAACATTGGCCAGCTCGCCGCTTAACTGTTCAACACGGTTCTCAAGAAATTCATAGGAATCCGTCAGCTTCTGTGACATTTCGTTAAACATCATAAAAGCTTCACGCAGATCCTGACGCTTACCGGTGGCGCCGGGATAGTCCAGAATTTCCAGAGCGGAGTCAGCCATAATTACCTCACCACGTTTGCCGGATTTCCGGCATTAACATCATCTGATTAGTGGTTGAGCAATTAGCGTGCCTGTTTTTTAGCGTGAAAAATAAAGAAAGGAGTCAAATAAACGAACACAATTCCGACGCAGTCAATCAGTCTGTCTTTGCCAGAACATCATCAGGAAGGCAAAGAGCCGGGCATAATGCCCGGCTTTTTAATAAGTGCCATACTCAGGTGTGGGTACAGCACTGTTTGGCGGTAAAGGTCTCAGGCGAAATCTCTTTCTTTGCGACCGAGATTATACTTGCGCATTTTCTCCACCAGCGTAGTGCGGCGGATATTGAGTTTTTCTGCGGCTCTGGCGACAACACCACTGGCATCATCAAGTGCCTGTTGAATCAGCGAGCACTCCAGATCCTGCAGATACTCTTTCAGATCCAGACCATTGACCGGCAACAGTGCCGGCGAATCGATACCCGCCAGACCATCACCCGGATTAACATCCGTCACCACAGGAATCGGATTGCTTTCGTCCGTATCATCCACATGACGGAATTTCTTCGGTAATTCATTGACGCCGATAACGCCGTAAGGATGGAGAATAGCCAGACGCTCTACCAGGTTCGCCAGTTCACGGACATTGCCGTGCCAGTCATGACGACACAGCGACATAATAGCCGCGGAATTAAAACGGATAGAGCCGCGCTTTTCATTTTCCAGACGTGAGATCAGCTCATTCAGTAACAGCGGCAGATCTTCTACCCGCTCACGCAGGGATGGCATATCAATGGGGAATACATTCAGACGATAGTAGAGGTCTTCGCGGAAAGTCCCTTCTTCAATCATCTGTTCAAGATTTTTGTGGGTCGCCGCAATAATTCGTACGTTAGCATTAATGGTTTTGTTGCTGCCTACGCGTTCGAAGGTATGTTCCTGCAGTACACGCAGAATTTTCACCTGCATATTTAATGGCATATCGCCAATTTCGTCGAGGAACAGCGTACCGCCTTCTGCCAGTTCAAAACGGCCCGGTCGGCTGTTAATAGCACCGGTAAATGCACCCTTTTCATGACCAAACAGTTCACTTTCCAGCAGCTCTGCGGGAATCGCGCCACAGTTCACAGGAACGAACGGCTTACTGCGGCGATGGGAATGGTAATGCAGATTCCGCGCAACCACTTCTTTGCCCGTACCGGATTCCCCCTGAATCATAACGCTGACGTCTTTATCTGCGACCTGCATGATCAGCTCACGCACGTGCTGAATCTGGCGACTGGTACCTACCAGACTGCGGAACAGCTGGACTTCACGGCGTTCGCCACGGGAGCGGTTGTGGGTATATTGTTCACGGTAGACCTGACAGCGATGCAGGCTGTCCAATAATTTGTTGTAGCTCGGCGGCATCTCAACATGAGCAAGCAATGCACGGCGTACTGTCTCGGGCAGAGTTTCCGGCAGACCGCTGTCACCCATGTACAATAATGGAATGCCTTTGTCCCAGCTCAGCAACCCTTCAATAACATCACTCAATGCAAGGGCGTTACTGTCGCCAACAAATACAGCGCTGATTTCAGTACTGTCTTCAACTTTGCCTTCGGCTTCACGGCGCCAGTCCGCAGTACCGGCAACAATGGCCTCTTCACCAAGAAAATCGAGAATGACTTTCATATCGTGACGACGCTGCTCATTGTCGTCGACCAACAGAACTTTAATTTCTCTCCACATAGTGGTTGCCCTTCCTTCCCCTCAAGATAAACCCGCAGCGGCTGCTTGTTATCTGACACCGCCAGTTCGTTGACGACCGTCTGAACAGTTAAGTATCTAATTTGCCGCAAGTCAAACTTCTGACGTTAAAAAAACCATGTATAGCAACTAACGTGCCTAAGAGGGGTTATAGCTGAATTGGTCGTGAAAAGACAATATAGAAAAAGGCCGTAAACGGCCTTTAAGTGTCAAAAAGACAGAAGAGAACTAAACGTAAGTCAGGCAGAAATATGACTGCTCAACCGGGCGGAAGGGTCACCTGCCGTGGCAGAAACCGCTGAAGAAGAACCAGCCAGACCTTTCAGATATTCATCGCGAATCCCGTCCCAGCCCTCTTTTACCTGCAGCATCAGCCCCATTACTTCATCAATGATGGTCACATCGTTTCTGGCAGTGGCAGTGATAAGGCGACGATTCATGTAGTCATAAAGACGTTCAAGATTACGCGACACGTCACCACCGGCTTCATGATCCAGACTGCTCTGCAAACTTTCAATAATTGTGTTTACACGGCCAAGCAAACTTGCCTTTTCTTCATAGTCCTTACGCTCTATCGCACCCTTAGCCTGGGACATACGGGTCAGAGCTGCTTCCAGTAACAGTTGTATCAGCCTGTGCGGATCGGCATCCAACACTTCAGATGTGACGTTTACCTGCTGATATTGCTTGGCACCGCTGTTGTACATAACAGTCTCCTGCAAATGTTCATTGTTATCTATATGACGGCAACTCACTCTCTTTCTTTAGGGTGGAAAGCAATTTTTTACAACGGCAAGCGGCAACCGGCAACCGCAGCGGCAAGTCTGGTCCGCCCTGAAAACCGGCCTTATCAATATATAATCCTTTAAAAACAATAACTTAAAAAATGGCACAGTAGCTGCTTACAGGCATGGAAACACTTTTGTTTATCGAGGCTAATATGGCCAGCGCACAGTTTAAGACAGCCGAACGCCGCCAGAACAGTACGGAATACCGCCGCCTGTTTGATATGGCGAGCCGACTTTACAGCGAAGCTCAGCAGGCTAACGACCGCATTCTGATGCGTAAGGCTGCTCAGATCGCTCATCAGGGTTATCTGCTCAAACCGGATCACCTGACGGGTCTTAACCTGATGGCACGTATTGATATGCAGCTTGGCCATTACGACGATGCCGCGCATTGGCTTAAAGAAGGCCTGCGTATAAAGCCAGACAGCGTATCCCTCTTATACAGTGCTGGCCAACTGTCTTTAGCACGTAACCAACTGGATAAAGCCGCCGACTATTTTGAGCAGTCCGCGAGAATTTCCAAAGTTGCGACAAAATCCTATAACTGGCTGGCCCATACACGCCTGCTGCAGGGCGACTTTGTAGAAGCCTTCCGTCATTACCGTGAACTGATTAAAACCCAGTCAGACAACCGTCAGCTGCGCAGCAAGCTGTTTGAAGCAGCCGATCAAATTGTGGCTGATTTCTACGCTGAAGAACTGGAACAGGATCTGTTGCGTTACCTGGATTTCCGTGACGTGGATTTCAGTCAGCTGCGTACTCTGACAACCTCTCTGCTAAAGCATAAGCTGCATTTGTCCGAAGCTGGTTGCCCGTTAAATTTTGACGATATCATCAGCGATACTCTGTTATTGAAATCACTGCAGCGTTTCTTTTTCTGCGACCCGATAATGGAGCGCCTGCTGATTACTGTACGTCAGTCGCTGCTGTTCAGCTGCAGTAAAAATCTTTCCATCAAAAATGATCTGCTGCCATTTGTTACCGCACTTGCAGCTCAGACCCAGCTGAATGAAGGCGTCTGGTACACGGACGCGCAGGAATATCAGCTGACAGACCAGCTGGAATCGCTGGTTGGAAAAATACTCAGCATCGATGGTACCGGAGCCACTGAAATCGCCCCGGCTCTTACTCTGGTGATGATGTACAAACCCTTAAACGATTGCAGCTTTATCAACGAACTGGCCAACCGCCGCATCAGCTGGCGTGCGTATCCGCTGATTGCACAAACTCTGAAAGAATATCAGTCATTAAGCAAAGCCCGTTTTGAAGTTCCCCAATTGCCTTCTTCCGGCGATAAAATTTCATCCCGGGTGCGCCAGCAATACAATGAAAATCCTTACCCACGCTGGACAGATATCGGCTATAACTTACCGTCAGACTATGTTCAGTCACTTCGTGGTCTGTTCCCTCTGGCAGACTTTTCCCGTATCCGTAAACCTGTACCGGACGTACTGGTTGCCGGCAGCGGTACAGGACGACATGCCATCCGTCTGGCACATTATTTTGCACCAATGCAGATTACAGCATTGGATCTCAGTGAATCGGCGCTGGCTTACGCCTTACTGCAGGCACGCAAACGCAATACACCGGATATTCATTTTATTCAGGGGGATATTCTCAACCTGGATAAGCTGGAACAGGATTTTGACATCATTGAGTGTTCTGGCGTGCTGCACCATATGCAGCATCCCCGGCAGGGACTGCAGGCTCTGGCTGGCTTACTGCGCCCCGGCGGGGTTATAAAAATCGCGCTGTACAGCACAACGGCGAGACAGAAAATCAGCGAGCTGCGTCAACTGATGGGCGATAATATTCCGCAGTCGACACTGGATATGCGTCTGGTGCGGGAAACACTGCTGCAAAACCAGCTGGCTGGTGACTGGTCTGCCATCTATAACTCACCTGATTTCTATAGTCTCAGCGCCTGCCGCGATCTGCTCTTTCATCAGCAGGAACATACTTTTGATGTGCTGGAGTTATCGGACTTTTATGCCGCCTCCGGACTGCAATGGCTGGGCATGCTGGCACCGCCCGGCTCAGCTGAGTTACTCAGTATTGCCGGCAAAAAAGCCGCTCAGCTGAGTCATCAGGAATGGCATGATATTGAGCAGGCCAATCCGTCACTGTTTGCCGGTATGTACCAGTTTTATTTGCAGAAGCCGTTGTAAGCACTGTGAACCAGACACGGGTGAAGTCAGCGTGCCTGCAGCGTTACGTCAGATCTGCCAGTTAATTGGCTGCTGACCCTGTTTGAGCAGATATTGGTTTATCGCCGAAAACTGATGGTTACCAAAAAATCCGCGATGCGCCGACAAGGGCGACGGGTGAGGTGATTTAAGCACCATGTGACGCTGCTGATCAATCACGGCCCCTTTCTTCTGCGCGTAACTGCCCCAAAGAACAAACACCAACCCTGAACGCTGTTCATTCAGCGCCTTAATAGCGGCGTCGGTAAATTCTTCCCAGCCCTTTTTCTGATGAGAACCAGCGTTAGCCTGCTCAACCGTCAGGGTAGCATTTAATAACAGCACGCCCTGATCCGCCCATGGCGTCAGATCACCACTACCACTCATCTGTAAGCCCAGGTCCGCCTGAATCTCTTTGAAAATATTCACCAGAGACGGCGGTACTTTTACACCCGGCTGCACAGAAAAGCTCAGGCCGTGGGCCTGCCCCGGGCCGTGATAAGGGTCCTGACCAATAATAACCACCCTCACCTGATCGAACGGCGTATGATTAAAGGCGTTAAAAATCTGCGGCCCCGGCGGAAAGATCACTTTTCCGGCGGCCTTTTCCTGCTGCAGAAACTCACGCAGAGTGTGCATATAAGGCTGCTCAAATTCCTGCCCTAACACAGCCTGCCATGACGGATGTAACTCACCGGCTTTGCCCACACCGGACTCCTTTATTTTTTAATTTACTGAAATAAAAAAACGGGTAATGCGATGGATGCCATTACCCGTTTTATTTTTACTGCTACTGCGATCAGTCAGCCAGTGGCTTCATGTGCGGGAACAGAATCACGTCTTTAATGGTGTGGCTGTTGGTGAACAGCATAACCAGACGGTCGATACCAATACCTTCACCGGCGGTTGGTGGCATACCGTATTCCAGAGCACGGACGTAATCGTCGTCGTAGTGCATGGCTTCGTCAT